>JBAOHZ010000009.1:3810000-3998333 GCA_037045225.1 Nitrospira sp. | reverse complement strand
GGAAAGAGAGAGCCGAAAGAAAACGGTCAGCAGCTCTGGAGTTTGTATCCTACCCCTCGAATCGTGACGATGAACATCGGCTTGGAAGGATCGGCCTCGATCTTTTGACGCAACGAATGGATGTGTACATCCAGCGCATGTTCTTCGAGCGCGTACTCTTCGCCCCACACCCGATTGAGCAGCCCCTGCCGCGACAACACCACCCCGGGAGACAGGAGAAACTGATGGAGGATTCGAAACTCTTTCGGTGTCAGTTCGACGTGCCTTCCTCCGACCGTGACTTCATGCCGGGCAATATCCATTGCAAGATTATCCGCACGCAATACGGACGGAGGCGCAGATGTCATGTGTTGTCGACGAAGCATGGCTCGGATATGCGCGAGCAGTTCACGATAGTGAGGAGAACAGAACACCATGTCGAATCCGGCATCCAACTCGGCGAGACATTCATCCTGGTCACATGACTTGTCGAACGGCTGAATGACAATGATTGGAATAGCAGGAGGGAACTGGTCTCGGCATGCGGCTTCTTTAAGAATGATCTGTCGATCGAGAAGAATCAGCGCCGGCGGTAGCCGACGGATCGCGCTCAGCGCCGATTCCTGTGTCGCCGCGACGCTGAGGTTGTAGCCGTTCGCCTCAAACAGTTTCGCCAGAGCGCCGGCCGCAACCTTGTCGGCGCTCACGAGAAGAAGAGCCTTCGCTATGTCGGCCATGTTTGTGACCCCCTCATGGATTGATGTCGCAACATAGCGTTGTCTGGTTGTTGACGGGTAATCGGCATGTTACATGCCTGTAAATTCTCTTGCTATTGCTCATCCTCGGATTGTGTTTACAGCGTCTTAATCTATCGGTGACAGCTGTGTCACGAAGCAGATGGATACTCGCCGCGTGCAGATCGTCTGTGTTTAGCATTCGTGCTGCGGGCAAACATTACAGGCTGACGGGTACACGTATCACACAATGAGGAGGGATGAATGAAGTACGGCGGAATGTGTGTTTTGAAATGGTTCGTGGTGACGCTCTGCATCGGTGGGACTCTCTCGATGTTGCCGCTGGAGGTGTCAGCCGGTTCGGAAGAACCTATGCCAAAGCTATTCGCTCAAGCGCCCGTTCAATCGAGCCAGGCACTATCCGCCATGGAGACCGGGCCTCAAGTCATACCCGCCGCGAATAATATCGACCGGGAAACATCTGGTCAGCGCCTCTCGATCGAGAGTACATCGCTCGAGAGCCTCTTGCTGGAGAAGGGTGTGATCACTCAGGAAGACTGGATACGCCTCAAGGCTGAAGAAGAACGCCGCATTTTTGAACAGTCGGCAGAATTGCAGATGGCCGGCAATCCCCGTTGGTACGAGCGGATTCGCGTCACCGGGTACATGCAATTCAAATACAATATGGGCGCGACCGATAGGCGGTTCGATATACCCCTAAACGATAGTTTCGGTGATCAACAGGGCAACGAATTTTACGCCAGACGGCTCCGTCTCGTCTTTCAGGGGCAGGTGTCGGAACGCGTGGCGTTTTTCATGCAGTTCGCATTGGAAGGCGGCCAGCAAGAATTATCGAACAGAGAAATCATCGACGCCTATTCAGACTTCTACCTCACGAAAGATAAAGTGCATCGGATTCGATGGGGTCTCCATCGGGTTCCCAACGCCTTCGATACGTACCGATCGAGCACCAACCGGCAGGAAATGGATCGGCACGAATCGGTCCAGAGTGGAGCGCCGGGAGAACGAGATCTGGGTATCGCCTATTACTGGAGTCCAAAGACTGCGCAGGAGCGGTTTGCGCAACTCGCGGCCTACCATAACGGGCCTGGCGATTACGGTGTCTTCGGCGTCATGGTTTATAATGGACAAACTCGGAATCGATTGGAACTCAATCACGATAAGCATATCGGAGCCAAACTGGCCTATCCGTTTCAGTTTCCGAACGGGCGACTACTGGAAGCCGGCGTCCTCGGTTTTCACGGAGTGTTTGCCGTGCAGGGAGCGAGCCAACCGAATGTCGCGAGTTCGGCGAGATGTATTAGTCCCCTGACGTCAGAAGGAGGCTGCGATATTAAAGATCAACGTGTCACCGCCTACGTCTGGACCCCTCCCCAGCCCTGGGGGCTTTTGGCGGAGTTTACCGTCGGACGCGGCCCTAAGCGAAACGGCCAAACCAACTTTATCGAGGAGAGCAGCATAGTGGGTGGGTACGTCCAAGGTTATTATACGTGGCGCTATTCGGATGTGGGTATGTTGACCCCTTATGTTCGTTACGGTGAGTACTATGGCGGGTTCAAAACATTGAACGGAGCTCCGGACGGCCAGTCCAGGACCTGGAACCTCGGCCTGGTATGGGAGCCTGACACACATTTCCGCATGACGGCAGACTGGGTGTTTAAAGACGGTCTGAACAGCACCTTGGTAGCCAACCGTGCACAGAGCGACTTTGACGCCTCACAATTGCGATTCCAAGCGCAATGGTTCTGGAACTAGACGCCTCGTACCGTGAGGTTGAGGGAGTCCGGAGGCTGACACACTCCGGGCTCCCCCCGTCTCTCACCTGCTTCTTGCCACCACCTTCTTTCTGCTTCCCCTCTCTCTTGGTCGGTTAAACAAGGCTCTTCTCGTCTCTGACGCGCTGGCATACTCAGTGACGGCGACGCTGACCAAGAGGACCGTCGGCAGGCTCACACGCAAGCAACAGAGGCAGGCGATTTGCCCTAGGCCTACCGTTGCTCACGAACCATTCGGTGTGCGCCACAAATTGGGAGGAGGCTACCGTCCAAGCGAGGATCCAGCCAGGCTCCGCGCGAGTGAGGAGGAGACCGGAGTTTCCGGAAGGAGCAGTGTCGTTCAAGACCGAAATCCAGGCCGGTAGAACGAATTGAGGGTCAGGGTTTAGCGGCCGGCGGCGCCGACTTCAGATCGCGGTTCAGTTGCTGCAGGTCGATGGCCAGTATGCGGCCTTGGTCGATATACGGCCAAGACTGGCGCTCATCCCGCGGCACGATGGCTGTCGGCGGGGTAAATTCGACACGAAAACTTGTGCGGGAAATGGGAATCAGTGGACTTTCAATCGGATCAAAATCGGTCACCATGTTCTGGTTCATTCCCTCGGTCGGCAAATTCCGGTTGTTCGCCAGCACCACATACAGAACGTTGTCTTGGAGAAACATGCCTCCGGAGGTGATGGCCAAGCCCACGCTTGCATCGGAGACGCGACGATAGAAGGTGACGACTTCCTGGGGAGTGGCTTCGGCCAATGCCGCGCTGAGGCGCGGCGCCAGCATCTGGATTTCACTGGATGAGAAGGCGGGGTTTGCCTGCGGTTGTCCGGTGACCAATGAGCTGATATATCCTGAGCGCGGCACGACACGGAGGCCGCCGAGCACGCGAGCCATCTGATCGGGGCGGACCTGGCCAGGATGGCTGTGTCCAGTGTCGGCACGTTCATCGATGTAGAGACGTATGGAGGTAATGGGGTCTTGATAGGACGTTCGAGGCGGCGGCAGACTACTGCATCCGAACTGAACGGTCAAGATGATCACAGTAGAACAGAGCAGAGTCCGAACAAGGGTGCGTTTCATCGATTCATCTCCGCTGAATGCCTCATGCTATGAGGAGCGAGAATACGTTGTGACGACGGCGTTCCTCCCGAACGGAGGAACGACATGTTAGCAGACCTGAACTGAAAATGAGGAGCGGCCTTTTATCCAAAGGCCGCTCCTCGGTAGGTCGTGCCAGCGAAGGGCTGTGCAATGATCTTTAGCGTGCCATCTGTTCTGCGACTTGCATCTCCAGCTTTGTTGCGGGCGTGCCGACCATCGCCCCTTTCAAGAGACCCAAATCCTGTAGGTTTTTTGCCACTTGAGTGCGGGTCAGCGGATAGAAACTCGCCCGCGCTACGGTCTCTTGTCCCTGTCGGCTGTTCACGAAGGAAAGGAATTCCGCCACGAAGGGGTCCAGCTTGTCGTTGGGATTCTTTTTCACATAGAGATACAAGGATCGTCCCAAGGGGTAGGTGCCGGAAGTGACGGTGTCCACCGACGGCAAGAGAGCCGTTTGATCAGGTTGTGAAGCGATCGGCACTTGGCGTACGTCAGAAATGTTGAATCCGGCCCCTGCATATCCGATAGCCAGAGGGTCTTGTGCAATGGCAATGATTTCGGAAGCGGAGCCCGGTTGTTCCATCACCGCGTCGATTAGGTCTCCGTCCTTGAGGGCGACATGCTTGAAGAATTCCCTGGTGCCGGACCGCTTGTCACGGCCGTATAGGTGGATGGGCTGTTGCGACACTGATGCCTCCGGGAGTCCGACTTGGCTCCAGTTGGTGATGGCGGCTCCTCCTCGCTTGTGGTCTTTGCCGAAGATGCCATCGATTTGTGCCAGCGTCAAATGTTGAATCGGGTTGGTCTTGTGTACATAGATCGCAACGGCATCCATCGCAATCGGCACTTCAAGCGCGCGATAACCATAGTTGAACTCAAACCCCTTCTGCTCTTCTTCCGTCAACTGACGGGACGAAGCGAGCAATTCAACAGCGTTGGATCCTGCCGTCCCTCGGCTTTGGACTTTATCCCCGCGGCGTTGGTACGAGAGGCCTAACAAGAACTCTCGGATGGCCGCACTCGATCCCGTTCCTTCCACCGCAATCTGCGCCCCGGGGTGGAGGCTCAAGAATTGCGCGGACAACTTCGAAATCAACGGTCTCATCGTGTCCGATCCTGCAATGCTGAGCTTGCCATGTAACCCATTATGGTTGGTATAGGGCTCGATCGCAGGATCGACCGTCGGCACTCCAGCAGCGTTGAGGCCAGCATGTTCTGCCCCGGCATAGCCTCCGGATACAGCCAGCATCGCGACGGCGGCCAGCGCAGTGAACAGCGAACGAGCGCTACGGGGGTGGTTGAAACCTGTCTGCTGCAGTCTTGTCATCTGATGCCTCCGAATGAAGTGATGGATGCTGCTCATTGGATTGTTCGCTTGAGTCGAAACGGCCACATGTTCTCTTTAATCGATGCCAGGATACCCGTGCTGAATTGCCGGTCAATTAGCGAGATGTTAACTCAGTGTTAACTCTTGGGCATGCGTGATCGGGTTTGCACACAGTCGCCCGCTGAGGTTGGGTACGCGACGGTATCCACAGAGACTCCCGAGCCACTTCTTCAGAAGTAACAACGCTGTAACCAAGCAATGACCTTCCTGGAACAGCGCCTCGTTATAGTCGATCAGGTACGACACCTTGATGAGTGACATTCTTCTCTCTAAGCAGGAGGGCTCTTGATGCAGGCTGCCGACCTCATGACATCACAATTCTCAACTGACACCTTCCACCTTGCCATGATCTTGCTGGTCGGCCTCTTTCTAGGGTTGTGGTCCATCATGATCAAGCATGAGTAGTCGAACCGTGCCGTTGAGAGGAAACGTGCCCTCCCAATCAAGGAGTGTGAAACATGATGTTTATGAATTTTGAGCCTCGTGCTCACCGGTTCTCCGATCTGATCGGGCGGGCCATCGACACCGACCTCACCGAACTCTGGATGAAAGGGATCAAGGCGGTCCTCAGTCTGCTCATTCTGACGATCCTCATCGCCCTGACCGGCGGGGTGATCAAGACCTTCCTGGACATCCGGCTGTTGTTTGATCTGCCGGTTGAAATCGGTCTGCGCCAGATTATCGTGGATACATTGATCCTTCTCGCGGTGGTGGAAGTCTTCAAGACCACGTTGACCTATTTCTCCGAAGGCCGCGTCAAAGTTACCTTTATCGTCGATACGATCTTGGTGGTCATGCTGACGGAAATCATTTCTCTCTGGTTCAAGGAGGCCGATCAGGCCAAGCTGCTTTCGCTCGGGGCCATTCTCCTGGCACTCGGAGCTATTCGAGTGGTGGCGGTGCGTTGCTCGCCCGCGCAGGGCGACGGAAGCAGCAAGGAATTCACGGCGAGCCGAGAAGGCTTTTAGCGGCATAGACGTGCGGCATAAATTTACCCAAACTTTATCCGGCGCTGATGCCAAAGACACAGGCAAGGAGGACTGTGGAGGTTATGGAAGCCTGTGTACCCGACCTTCGCGTGAGTGTGCAGTGGCGAAAGACCAGAACTTTCACCCAGGAGGATTTGCTATGGTCTCCCCGTCTACTTCTCAATGCAGCGACGGACTCATTCTCGACTTGTTACACGATCGAAGATCGCTAACGCTGGAGCAGGTCGTGACCCTGCTGCCGGAGCTCAGCTGGAACCAGGTCTTTAAGACCGTCGACGAGCTGAGCCGGCGCGGAGAGATCATCCTGCTTCGAAGAGGCTTCGAGTATGAGATCGAACGGATCAGGTCGAAGGCGCGGGTCTTAGCCTGCGCCGGTTGATCCACGTGTGACGGGTCTCAACTGACATCTTGGGAGAGCCTGGCCCTGCCGAATGGTCGTGGTTGAGTACCGCAGCGTTCCGAATGAGGCGGTAGTCCTGCCGGAAGTCTCAGGTCGGCCTCGGATGGGCCAGGAAGCGATAACGAGACCCCGGTAAAATCTCAATCGATCCCGTCCCGCTGTTTTCCAGTTTTCGTCGGAGAAAACGCACACGGTGATCCAGTTCCTCTCTGCTCGTGTTCCCGAACTCCTCGCCTGGAAGCGTCAACAATTCATCGTCGCGCACTAATTCCCCATCTCGAGTCACCAGGTACTGAAGCAGCTTCAGTTCCGTGCTCGAGACGGTGATTTGCCGTTGCTGCAAGGTTAGGACGAAGTAAGGCCCTTCCATTGTGATGGAGGTATCGGAAAACAGAACAGGGTCCTCACGACGTGTCTCATTAACCCTGCGCAGCACAGCCTGAACGCGGGACACGACCTCCCTCGGGCTGAACGGCTTCACCACGTAGTCGTCTGCTCCCATCTCAAGGCCGGCAATGCGGTCTGCTTCTGACCCGACGGCCGTCAGCATGATGATGGGGATATGGCGCGTCGTAGGCGTACGTCGGACCAACCGGCAGACTTCATGGCCGCTCAGCCCCGGCAACATGAGGTCGAGGAGAATCAACGAGGGCTGCAGTCGTTGCGCATCCCTCCAACCGCTCTCGCCATCCTTCGCAAGCGTCGTGGCGAAGTGAGCCTGACGCAAGGCGCGGTCCAACAGGTCGGCGTGGAGCGGCTCGTCTTCAATGATTTGGACGATCGACGTGGTCATTGGTCGCAATGGTAGGGCGGAGATGTTTCCGTTCTTTCTCGCGAGTTTTACCGTGCTGTTAACTTGTGTAACTTGAGACCAGGGAGGGAAAGTTAACAATTCCCTAACATGACCGTGTTCCTGCGGCAATCTGATGGGTTTACCGTTTGGGCGACATATAAATTGTTTCGATGGCTCGATTGATAGGAGGCAGGAAATGGTCTCTTCCGACAACAGACTGCAGACTCCGTTTTCGAGGCGGACGATGTCCGGGATCCGGATAGTGTGCGCTGCAATGTTGCTGGTGCTGGGCGGGTTCCATCCGACTCAGGCAGAGCAAAGCGGACCGTTCGCGGGGGTCATGGTTGATCCCGGCCTCGAGCGATATAGCCCGAAATCTCAAGTGGTGGGTGGGTTTCGCGTCCAAGGATCCGACACCATGCATGCGCTGATGCGCCGGCTTGTCAGTGACTTTCAATCTCGGCAACCCAAGATCACCATCGACCTGAAGGCGGGCGGATCTGCCAAGGCGATTGCGGAGTTTATCGAACCTCCTCAGCCTGGCCGGATCGTCGTGAAAGAGGAGCGGGCGAAACAAATCCTGTTGGTGAGCAGTTCCCGGGAGTTGTTGGATGCGGAGAAACAGAAATTCTCCTCGGCGCGAGGCTACGAGCCTCTGGCCGTTCCAATTGCAATCGATGCCGTCGCCTTATACGTGCACAAAGACAATCCACTGACCGGGTTGACGCTGGACCAGGCAGATGCCATTTTTTCGACGGCTCGCCAACGCGGGTATAAACACGATATCAGGGTGTGGGGCGACTTAGGCCTCGACCATGGTTGGGAGACGGCTCCGATCCAATCCTATGGACGAGATCGCAAGTCTGGCACCAGAGCGTTTTTTCAGGAACATGTGTTAGCCGGCGGAGAGTTCAAGCCGACCCTGCATGAGGAGCCGGGAGCGGCGTCGGTGATTCTGGCGCTGAGTCGGGATCAGTTGGGCATCGGGTATAGCGGGATCGGGCTCCAGGCCTCCAGCGTGCGGATCCTGCCGTTGGCTGAAAGCGAGGGCATGCCGTTGATTACTCCGTCGGCCGCCACCGTCGCCGATCAGAGCTACCCTCTTCGCCGCCTCCTCTACTTGTATCTCAATAAGGAACCTGGCACGCCATTATCGCCGGCGGTGCAGGAATTCCTGGAGTTCGTCAAGAGCCGGGAAGGACAGGAGTCTGTGGCGCGAGCCGGTTTCTATCCCCTACCGCTCGATCAGGTGGAAAAGTTGTCGGTTGCCCTGGGATTTACCCCGCATCCCCCTGCAGCAGGAAAAGAATAGGTCGGCTGAGCGGATCTACTTCCGCAAGGTTCATGGCGTGGCTGGTTTTCTGGATGGAGACCGTTTCGATTTGGCGCCCTCCGACTCTCGACGCATCTTGGTCAGTTCCTCCTTCAATTCTTGCAGCTGTTCGGTTTGCTGATTGAGTCGATCGCGGAGATCGAGATTCGACTGGGTCAATTCGCGGATCTGCAGTCGGAGCTCCTGTGAAGCCGTGGTTGGCTCGCTTGCCAGGGCAGGCTGAGACTTCATCTGCACCTGAGCCTGTTCGGGGATTGCTCCCGCGCCAGTCACGCTTCGGTTCGCTTGAGCCAGCATCTCCTTCACTTGCATCGAGAGATGCACTCGTTCAAATGGCGCCCAGTCCGGTTCGTCTGCATCGCGAAGCACCGCGGCTTGATAAGGACGCGGGAGACTCAAGATCATCCCTTTCGTGTCCCGAAGGTCCTTTTCATCTCCCCCTGCGGTGTCCGCTCGAGGGAAGGCTTTATGATCGGTGACAACCAGGTGCAGAAGTGCATGCCGGAGGAACAGCGCTCCGGTGGTTGCATCGCCATACGCGGATTGTGGATTCGAAAGAGAAAATACGATGCGTTCGGTAGGTGAGGCTTGTTGCACGGCGTCGGAGATCGGCCTGGCAATGGCCTGAAGATCTGCCTCATCAAAGAGTGGAATAGGCCTGGGTTGGTCGAACCAGCCGACGACGGTGCCGCTCCATCCGCTGACACGAACGGCTCCCAGCAAGGCCTGAATCTCTTCAGGGGTCAGGTGTCCCGGATGCTCGTTCAACGTGGGCGGGGACGCACGGTGCACGGATGGATCGTTCTCAATGCCGATTCTCACACCACGTTCATCGAAGAGGAGTCGTTGGTTGTCGAACAATTGACAACCCGCGAGCAGAAGAACACCGCCTCCTATGGCAATGGCGAGACTCCACGTAATCCGGATGCGACTGCGTCGGCCCTCGATTACCCGCATACGAATTCAATTCCCCACAGGCGGTCCATCCCCATCTGGCCCCGCCACGCTCGATCGGCAGCCTTACTCACTTTGGGAAGTTCTCCCTCCCGCACGATGCGCGAGCCCTTCGGACATTTCTCGGCCATCCGTTGGATCGCGTCGCGGCGGCCTGAGGAGGCGAGGACTTCGGCATCGCTTTGGAACGGATAGGAGACGAGGCCGCCCTGATCTGTCTCCCGGACGAAGGTGGCTTCGTGGGTGCAGCCGATGGTTCCGGCCAGCAGAATCGGGAGCAGACAATATCCGAGGCGTCGTCTCGACATCTTCATAGGCAGCGCCCACTCTTCGTGGGCTCAGGGGGCACAGTGAGTTTCTTCCCCCAATGGCTCATAACCGCCGCCGGTATTGTAGGGAAAGTCGGAGATCTCCCGTCCTGCAGTTCTCCACACGTGCACACATTCGGCGATCAGAGAAGGCAAACTGCGCTGCACGTCGTCCACCATGACCGCCTTGGCTTGCGCGGTTGTGCCGATGACAACCAGCCGATGTCCCGGTGCCAGCCATTTAGGATCGAGGGCGCCTGGGTACACAACGGCAAACTCACCGGAACGCTTGCGATTATCCTTCGGCCCATAGGCCGGCTGTTCGACAATCGGCAACTGGGTGACGATGATCACGAGTCCGTCCTTCTCCCTATTGGTTTGCACAATGCGTCCACCGAGTTGAACCTTCCGGTCGGTTTGGGCATTCGGCACGTTACGCCAAGCGGTGAAATCGAAGTTTGTTTCCACGCCGTCCATGAGGGCGCGTGGAAAAATCTGAGGCGGTCCACAGGCCGCCAGCGCAAGCCCGATGACCAGGAGCACGCTTCCACCGTAACGAGTCATGACTCTCCTCCTTACTCCTTGCCCTGCCGAGTTGCAACCGCAGGGAACTGATCGTGGATTCGGCCAGTCCGCACACTACATGAATCGGATCTGGAATTGGACGAGGAATGCATTCTGCGCGAAGGCATCGAAGGTCGTATCGTACGCCACGCCCGGCCCGTTTCCCTGGTGGTGCCTGAATTCATAATTGAACTGAATCTTAGATTGAACTTTCGGAGGAAAATTTTCAAAGTAATACGTGAGGCCAAGAATGGTTCTCGTGTACAGGTCGTTGGACATGCTGGTGCTGGGGTCGAATTGTTCGTACATGACGGTCGGTTCCCAGTTTTGCAAGGGACCGTCGGAAATCAAATATTTTGCCAGTACGTACCAGGTACGTCGTTGGGCGCCGGGTGCGCCGGATCCTCCGCAGAGCGATTGATCGAGGCAGGCTCCGTTGGCCGGCCGGCCGACCGTCGTCTGGTTGGACCCATCATGTCCTTGCCACCATTCGCCCTGCACCAGGAAGCCAGGAATGATTTTCGAGGTATAGCGAAAATCGAGCCCGTACCGATCGAAGGCTCCCTTGCCTCGCCCGTTGATATTGGTGTTGGCGTTGTTCGATTCCCCCTGAATGGTGGTAAAGCTGATCCAGGACACGTCCGTACCGAAGAGGCGAACACGGGTGTAGAAGCTCTTCGGGGCGTTGGCTCCCGTCGCATTCGCATGGAAGTTGTTGTTGTTCATGATGCCGGCCACGTACTCAAGCCGATTGAAGAGTTTTCCGCGGACATCGACGAAGAAATCCCGTTCCTGCAGGAAATCGATGCTGCCTGCCGATCCGGTCCGGTTGCCGTTGCCGCTACCCACCGAGGTGAGGTACGGGGAACTGATGATGTCGCGGAGACCGCCGGACGTCTCCGTGAATATGCCAAAGGGCATCCGGAAAATGCCCATACGAATGAAGTTCATATAGGGCGCCCAGGATTGGAAGGGACGAAAGTCGATATATGATTCCCGAAAAAAGGTGGCGGCAATCGGCTGCCCTGTCGCGGCGCCGCTGCCTCCCGCAGGGGTTTCACGTCCGAAGTTAATGCTCTGAAACTCCATGAGAGCATGCCAACGAGGTAAGGTATCGCTGATCCTCCCCCAGAATAACAGCTCGGATCGCCGAATCGAGAAATTGTCCTGGCTCTTGCCTTCCGGGACATGTGCGTCCTGGTGGCTGTAGAGAAACTGCAGCGCGTTCAGCCCGAAGTTCACCTTATCCCGCAACATCGGCAAGAGCTCAGTTCTGGTTTTCCAGTCTTCAATCGCATCGATTCGTCTCGCACTCTCCGCTCCGCTGTATTCCTGTTCCGCGCGGATCTGAATCCACTCATCCATCGTAATGCTGCCCTTTTGAAGCAAAAGATCTTCGATGGAGGTGCCGCCCGGGGGCAAGACCGTCGCCCCCGGGGATACGGGAGGCGCAGAGGGCGCAGCCTCCGCTGATGCAACGGTTGAGACAGGCTCTGGAGTTTTCGATAGGACGCTGTTCTCAGCCGCCCAGGCCAGAGCGCCCACACTCCACAGGCAGATTCCGGCCAGACACGCGGTCATGGTTTGTCGCCGACGGAGATTCATACAGCCTCCTCCCTCACCATCTCGAATGATCGCAATCAATGAACGGATCTACTGGCAATGAACGGATCTACTGGCCGAGGTCTATCAGCCATCCATCACGGTCGCGTTTCTGTCGCGTTACAGAATCGTTAACTGCGCCGATCTCACCTGCACCATACGTTCATCTGCCTATGGTCCAGATCGTCGGCCGTTGTGAGGCGGGGGAGGTCAGAAAGAGTTAACACGGCGTTAACACGGTTCTGAACGAGGGGCAACGACATGCCCCTATGCTATCGGTCGCGTTCGTGATAGGCGATGAACCCTTTGTAGGGAGGAGTGCAGAGATGTTTCTATCCCCTGGTCGAGTCTGTATGGGTGTCACACTCACCGTATTGGGTCCATTCATGACGACCAATCTCTGGAGTGCCAGTGCTGCTGAGCCTGTCGCCGCCGTCGAGCAGGGAAAAGTCGATGAGGGACTCAAGTCTTATAGTAAGGTCAGTGGCATTTCCGGCGCCATCAACAGCATCGGTTCAGATACCCTAAACAATTTGATCACGCTGTGGGCCGAAGGATTTCGGAAGCAATATCCCAATGTGAAAATTCAGGTCGAGGGCAAAGGTTCCAGCACAGCCCCACCCGCTCTCATTGAAAATACCGCTCAACTTGGTCCGATGTCGCGGACGATGAAATCGAGCGAGATCGATGCGTTTGAAGCGAAGTTCGGCTACCCGCCGACACCGTATCCCGTCGCGGTCGATGCCCTCGCGCTCTTCATCAACAAAGATAATCCGCTCAAGGGACTGACAGTGCCTGAAGTGGATGCGTTGTTTTCCAAGTCCCGGAGGCAGGGCCATGCCGTCGACCTGAACAAGTGGGGGCAGCTCGGATTGACCGGCGACTGGGGCGCTGCGCCCATCAGCCTCTACGGCCGCAATTCTGCGTCCGGCACGTACGGATTCTTCAAGGAACATGCACTAAAAAACGGCGACTTTAAAGATCAAGTGAAGGAACAACCGGGCTCAGCTTCGGTGGTCCAGGGCATCAATGAAGACCGTTACGGCATCGGGTACAGCGGAATCGGCTATAGCACATCCGGAGTCAGAATGGTTCCGCTGGCGGCGAAGCCGGGCCAACCGTTCATCGAGCCTACTCAGGCGAATACGAAGAACGGCACGTATCCGCTGTGGCGCTACTTGTACATCTATGTGAATCAGGCCCCGGGAAAACCACTCTCGCCCATCGTCAAGGAGTTTCTGGCCTACGTGTATAGCAAAGAAGGGCAATCCGACGTGCTGAGAGATGGCTATTTCCCGGTTGATGCCACCTTGGCTGAGAAGCAGCTGAGCCAGATTCGGTAATGATGATGGATCGATTCCGGTCACTGTTGAAGCCTGTTCATCTGCGAGACCTGATCGACCGGCTCGCGCGAGCCGTGATTACCGTCGGCGGACTGGCGACCATTGTCAGCATTCTCGGGATATTTTTCTTTCTGTTTCGTGAAGTCACCCCGTTGTTCACCGCGCCGAGCGCGAAGCTGACGCAACGCCTGAGTGTCCCTGCCCTGCTTGAGGACGGAGGCCCGGCTCAGGTGGCGGTCGATGAGCATCGTGAGATTGCACAGGTGTTCACCTCGGGAGCCATCCAGTTCTTCGATCTGGCATCCGGCCAACCCATTCCATTGGACATGCCGGCGCAGGTGAAGGACCGCCGGATTACGGCGATGGCGTCGGGTGGCGGCAATACTCCACGGTTGGCGGTGGGCACGGCCGACGGGGAAGTTCTGTTCTTGAAAGTCGGCATCACGACGGATTTTTCTGAGCAAGGCGAGCGACGGAAGCGTCCGCACATTCGCGCCGGACAACCCATCGCCTTGACGAAAGGTCCCATCGTCCAGCTGGCCTATCGGACCAATGATCAAGGCAGCCTCCTGGCCCTCTTGTCCGAGGGAGGTCGGCTCCTCCTTGTGCGCATCGCGGCGGATGATGTGACGGGTAGCCATCCGATCATCACGGAACTTCCGCAACCGGAAGGAAAGATCACGGCTCTCGCCCTGGATGTGTTGCTTGAAAATCTGTACGTGGGAACATCGGAAGGGCAAGTGGTGCATGTCGCCCTATCCGAGGCGGGGTCGCCGGAGATGAGAGGCACCTATGCGGTCGCTGCGCCTTCGACGGGCGTTTCGACGTTGGGGTTTCTGAGCGGAGACCGTAGCCTGGTGGTCACATCTGCCGACGGTGCCGTGTCGACCTGGGGGCTTGTGCGACGCGCCGAGGCTCCGTCCGGTTGGAGACTGACCCAAATCCATAGCTTCCGCTCTCACAATGCCCCGATCACTGCCTTTGCTCCGTCTCAGCGGGTCAAGGGGTTTGTGACCGGAGATACGAAGGGAAACCTCTTTCTCCACCATGCGACCTCTTCTCAAACGTTGTTGCGGCTGGCCAACGGTGAGTTTCCGATCCGCGCCGTGGGGTTCGCGCCGAAAGGCGATGGGTTGATCGCGTTGGATGCAGCCGGACAACTGTCTCTGTACCAGGTGCAAACAGCCTATGCTGAAGTGACGCTCGACACTCTCTTCGGCAAGGTGTGGTACGAGGGATACGATTACCCGGCGTATGTGTGGCAATCCTCTTCCGGGTCGGATGATGTGGAGCCGAAACTCAGCCTGCTTCCGCTGGCATTTGGGACGCTCAAGGGTACGATGTATGCCTTGTTTCTCGCCGTCCCGATCGCCATCCTGGCCGCGATGTGCACCGCGCAGTTCATGCATCAGGACCTGCGCGCAAAAATTAAACCGATCATTGAAGTCATGGCGGCCTTGCCGACGGTGGTGTTAGGCTTCCTCGCCGGGCTCTGGCTGGCTCCCCTCCTGGAACGCATGCTCCCGGCGGTCGCCGCTATGGCGCTGGTGTTGCCCCTGCTCGTCGTCGCCTCCTCGTTCGCCTGGTATCTCTGTCCGCTCGCCGTCAAACGACATTTCTCGCACGGTCAGGAAGCCTTGCTGCTGCTTCCTATCCTGGCCCTTGGGATTGTCGGGTGCCTTTGGGCCAATGCCACTATCGAAGGCTGGTGGTTCGACGGGAACGTCAAGGCCTGGCTCTCGAGTCGGCTCGGCATTCAATACGATCAACGCAACGCCCTGATCGTCGGGATCGTGATGGGGTTCGCCATCGTCCCGGTGATCTACAGTATTGCCGAAGAAGCGCTCTCCAATGTGCCGAAGACCCAAATTGCCGGGTCCCTCGCGCTCGGGGCGACCCGTTGGCAAACGGTGCTGCATCTGGTGTTGTTGTCTGCCAGCCCGGGAATATTCTCTGCCGTGATGATCGGGTTTGGGCGCGCGATCGGGGAAACGATGATCGTCCTGATGGCCACGGGCAACACGCCCATTCTGGATTGGAACTGGGCGAACGGTTTCCGGACACTGTCAGCCAATATCGCCGTGGAAATTCCGGAGGCTCCGCATGGCGGTAGTCTCTATCGGGTATTGTTCCTGGCCGCGTTGCTCCTGTTCATCGTCACGTTTATTATCAATTCGTTGGCGGAACTGATTCGTCAGCGGCTCCGGGATAAGTACAGCCATGGTTGAACGATCGACACGCATGAAGGACTTCTGGCGAGGCGGGGAACTGTTCGTCTGGATGACGGCCTCCGGTGTGGCGCTCAGCCTCTTGATGGTGGCCGGGATGCTGACACTGATTATGATCAACGGGTTGGGCCAGTTCTGGCCAGGGGCATTGCAGGAGACCAGGCTGAGGACGCAAGAGACCGTGATCGGTCAGGTCGTGGGAGAAGAAGTCATCCCCAATTCGGTCTCGCCGGACTCGCCGGCCGGACAGCGTCGGTTTCGGTATCGGGTCGGCAACCGAGATGTGTTCGGAGCCGAATATCGCTGGATTAATGAAGCGGATATTGTGTCGAGCACGCGACCCGATGATTTAGTCGTTGTTCAGCGGCGTGAGTGGGGACCTGCCTTTGGTCGCGTCACTGTCGGCGTGGAAGGAAACGCGGCAGACGGTGAACACGGGAGCACCTGGTCGACGGTGGTGACGTTGGTGGAGCAGGCTAATCACTTGCGTCGGCGGATCGAACATCTGGAGCGAGAGGAAATCGGATCCATCAACTATCGGATTGAGAAGGCCAGACTCGCCCGGCAGGCGTTGACGCTGAATGGTCCGCTTGCCCCCGGCGATGCCGACAAAGACCGGCGTCTTCTCGATCAGGTGACCGAGTTGGAACGGGACTATCTTGTCAAGACTGAGGCACTTGAGCGGCTGCACAAGGAGGCCGGGCAGGAAGTCTTGTTCTTGACGCTCTCCACCGGCCGGTCGGTGCGGCTTTCTCTCGATCAGGTGTTGGACGTCAGTCGGCCGAACGCGATGCATTGGTTTGAAAAGCTCCTGGCCTATGTCCATAATCTGTGGCTGTTTGTGTCCAGCGAACCACGTGAAGCCAATACGGAAGGTGGTATCTTTCCGGCGATCTTCGGCACCGTCTTGATGGTGTTTCTCATGACCATGGCGGTCATGCCGTTTGGGGTGATGGCCGCCGTCTATTTGCGGGAATATGCGAAGCAGGGGCCGTTGGTGAGGCTGGTCCGGATTGCGGTGAACAACCTGGCCGGTGTGCCATCCATCGTCTTCGGCGTGTTCGGCCTCGCCTTTTTCGTCTATGCGCTGGGGGGCACAATCGATCAATGGTTGTTTCCCGAGGCATTGCCCAATCCCACCTTCGGCACGGGTGGCATTCTCTGGGCCTCGCTGACGTTATCGCTGCTCACGGTTCCGGTCGTGATCGTGGCGACGGAGGAAGGCTTGTCTGCGGTCCCACGTGATTTTCGGGAAGGGTCGCTCGGACTAGGCGCCACCAAATTTGAAACACTCCGGCATGTGATTCTCCCCTGCGCGTTGCCGGGAATTTTGACGGGACTGATTCTCGCGATGGCCAGAGCTGCCGGGGAAGTGGCGCCGTTGATGCTGACCGGAGTGGTGAAATTGGCCCCTGCCCTTCCGCTGGACGAGTACCTGCCGTTTCTACATCTCGACCGGAAGTTTATGCACTTGGGCTTTCATATTTACGATGTGGGGTTTCAATCCCCGAACGTCGAGGCGGCGAAGCCGATGGTCTATATGACCACGCTGATTCTCATCCTCGTGGTCGTCTTGCTGAATTGGGCGGCCGTGCGGCTACGTAATCGATTACGGCGACAATTTACCGCATCGGCAGTATGATCACAGAAAGGGCCTGTATGGATAACCCGACTCGTAGTCTGTCGCAGACGGCGCCGACTTATTCAGTGCGTCCGACCGTTCCCAAACCAAGGTTCACCCGTTCGCACGAACCGCATGGAGCCTCAGTCGATGCAAAAGTGTTGATTCGCAATCTTGACTTCTATTATGGCCAACGGCAGGCCCTCTTTCATGTCTCGTTGACGGTACGGGCCCATTCTGTCACCTCTTTCATCGGTCCATCGGGGTGCGGAAAATCCACACTCCTGCGCTGCCTGAATCGCATGAACGACTTGGTAGAAGGGGCGCGCGCGACAGGGCGCGTTGAGCTGGACGGGGTGAACATCTACGATCCTGCTATCGACGTCACCGATCTCAGGAAGCGTGTGGGCATGGTGTTTCAGAAATCGAATCCGTTTCCCAAATCGATCTACGACAATGTCGCCTATGGACCGCGTCTGCATGGCACCAAGGATAAGCGGTCGCTGGACGAACTCGTGCAGCATAGTTTGCACGGGGCGGGGCTCTGGGATGAGGTCAAAGACCGGCTCACGCAGAGCGCGTTGGGACTGTCCGGCGGCCAGCAGCAGCGGTTGTGTATCGCGCGTGCGTTGGCTGTCCAGCCCGACGTGATCCTAATGGATGAACCCTGTTCGGCCCTCGATCCCATCGCGACAGGGAAAATCGAAGAGTTAATCTATACCTTGAAGGATACCTACACCGTGGTGATCGTGACGCACAACATGCAGCAGGCGGCGCGTGTCTCCGATCAATGCGGATTTTTTCTGATGGGCGAGCTGGTGGAGTTCGGCGATACAAAGACCATCTTCACGACCCCGCACGATAAGCGGACGGAAGACTACATCACCGGTCGATTCGGATAGACGGAAGGAACTCGATGAAGCAACGACATTTCGATCAAGATCTCGCGCATCTCAAGCAGACATTGCTCCGTATGGGCGGGCTCGTCGAGTCGCAGATCCAGCAGGCCCTGGAGGCACTGGTGGAGCGGGATTCCGATCTGGCGGTCGACGTCATCAAGCAGGACCACGATGTGAATGCGTTGGATGTCGAGATCGACGAGCTCTGCATCCAATTGCTGGCCCTTCAACAGCCGACGGCCCGCGATCTTCGCTTTGTGACGACGGGGATGAAAATTTCGTCCGAATTGGAACGCATGGGCGACCTGGCCGAGAACATCGCTCAGCGAGCCCTGGAATTGAACGGCGAGCCGCAGCTAAAGCCCTATATCGACATCCCGCGCATGGCCAACTGGACGATGCGCATGGTCAAGGATTGCCTGGATGCCTTCGTGAATTCAGATCCGGTGTTGGCGCGGAAGGTGTGTGTCGACGACGATTTTGTCGATGAGGTGAATGAGCAGTTGTTTCGCGAACTGCTCTCCTTTATGCTGGAAGATACGCGTACCATTACCCGTGCGATCCGGCTCACTTTCGTGGCGAAATCTCTCGAGCGGATTGCCGATCATGCCACTAATATTGCGGAACTTGTCGTCTACATGGTTGAAGGCAAGAACATCCGACACGTAGCCCCCTCTGCGAGCCTGTAGATGCCCAAGCTGGCCGTCCTCGATATCGGCACCAATTCCATTCATATGGTCTTGGCAGAAGTTCAGCCGGACTACACCTACAAAATCCTCGACCGCTTCAAAGACATGACCCGTCTCGGTGACGGGGTGTTCACGTCGCGCCGACTGTCCGATCAGGCGATGATGCGCGGCCTCGAAGTCATCCGGAACCTGGTCACCCTGGCCAGGAACAAGGGCTACGAGCGAATTGAGGGCGTGGCGACCAGCGCAGTACGAGAGGCGCGAAACGGCGGAGAATTTCTGGATCATGTCGCGCAGCAGACTGGCTTGACGGTTCGGGTCATCACGGGCACAGAAGAAGCTCGCTTGATTTTTCTCGGCGTGCAAAACAGCGTGGCTCTCCCTGAGCCACCGACCCTTGTGATCGATATCGGAGGCGGGTCGGTCGAGGTAATCGTCGGAAACCGGGACACGATCTATCAGGCTCGTAGCCTCAAGTTGGGAGCCATTCGCCTGAAAGACCTGTATTTGACCAAGACGCCGCCCTCCAAGGCAATGCTGCACGAGTTGGAAGACGCCGTGACTCGACAACTCAAGCAGGCGCTCGGTACCTATAAGACGAAACGTGTGGAGCAGATCATCGCCACCTCAGGGATGGCGGGCAATCTCGCCGAAGTCATTCACCTGCAGCGCACCGGCCGCCCGCTCCAGCAACTCAATCTCACGAACATTTCCGCGAAAGAAATTGCCGTCGTTGAAAAACGTCTGGCCGGTGCCACGCTCAAAACCAGGCTGGCCATGCCCGGATTGGATCCCAAGCGTGTGGATACCCTGCTTCCTGCGACAATGGTGTTTCGAATTCTGCTCGATGTGTTACGGAAACAGGAGCTGACGATCTGCGATAAGGCGATTCGAGAAGGGATCATTTACGATTTTATCCAGCGACACCACGAGGGCATTCAAGCCGAGCGGGACATTCCCGATGTCCGAAAACGGAACATCCTGGCCCTGGCTCGCCGATGTCATGTGTCCGAGACGCATGCACTCCATGTCGCCGGACTCGCGTTACAGCTGTTCGACCAAACCACGTCTCTGCACGGATTCGGGCAGCGGGAGCGTGAGTGGCTGGAGTTCGCGGCCATCCTGCACGATATCGGATATTTGATCAATTCACGCCAACATCACAAACATGCCTACTACCTGATCAAGAACAGCGATCTCTCCGGATTCACCGCGGAGGAAATCGATCTGGTCGCGAACGTCGCGCGGTACCACCGTCGTTCGGTTCCCACCCGGAAACACAGTGAGTTCACCGTGCTACCGCAAGGGAACCAACGCATCATCAATGTGCTGTCTGCCCTGCTCCGTATCGCCGACGGATTGGATCGAAGCCAGTTTTCCGTGGTACGGAACGTCGAGGTGAAACTCGGGAAGGCCGTCGTCATGACGGTGCAGGTCTCGGGTGATGCCGAGCTGGAAATCTGGGCGGCGCGGGGTCGCAGCGATTTATTCGAGAAGGTGTTCAAGCGACCGGTTCAGTTCATCACGGCAAGCCAGGACGACGAAACCACCTGAACCGTCGTTCTATGCGGCCTGGCGTGTAGGTCGCAGGAACCCCGCCGGCGGACGTTCTCTGCATCCTGCTACTGGTTCGATTGGCAGTGGATCATGCGAGCGCGCGCAGTTGTCCGGCTGTCAGCCACCACTCAAGTCGCCCTGCCGCAGGCTTCACGGACTCCTCGATGTGTATCAGGCAGGCGCCTGCTTTTTTGAGCGACAGCCCGCCGCAGGGCTTGCCGGTCAGGAGGATCCCGGCGGCAAGACTCAAGTGCGGTTCGTGGCCGACACACAACACGACGGCATCCGATGGCAAGGCATCCAACAGGGAAAACAGGGCGTGCGGCGCCGCGGCAGGATCGAGTTCTGTGCAGATCTGGATCTTCGGCTTGGAATGAATCAAAGACTGAAGAATGACCGCGGTTTCGTGTGCCCGTGTCAGGGGACTTGAAAGGATATGCGTTGGCCTCATGCGCAACGCGAGGAGTCCCTTGCCGGATTCCTTGGTCCTGCCGGCGCCTTGGTCGGTCAGCGGGCGGTCCTGTTCCGACCCTCTCCACTTCTCACGCTCGATTGCGATACCATGTCGAAAGAAGAGACAGTCCATCAAGCATCCTCCAGCAGCAAGAACGTGGGTAATGGGGTGACGGTCATGACTTCAATCGCGACTCGATTTTTTTCCGCTGCCCTGTGTCTGTCGCCATCCACGTCCACTCCTGGGTTGCCGTGAGGACGCGACACTCCTCTATTCATACCGCACTGCCCGGTCTCGGGCAAGATGTCGTTCGGACGGCGGCGGCGTACCAATCTACGGTCCTTGGGCTGATACGCCATGCAATGGCGGGTGAAGGCTCCGCTGAGACCATCCACTCGATTCGCACCCATTGCCGGAGACTGCAAGCCGTACTGGAGCTCTGTGATGATCGTGACCGCGCCGCCGTGATGGCTCAGGCCGTGAGTCGCTTGAGTCGGCTGCGGGCCTCACACGTGTTCCGGGAATATCTGATGAAAATTGAGGCTCCCGAGTCGGACATCATGGCCGCCGAGGTCTGGATCGCGGGACGAGAACACAAGCTGGTTCGCGCGCAGGCCTATCACAAGATTGAACAGGTGGTCTGGAAACAGGCGATTCCGCTGATCACTCCCGCGGGTCTTTCCCTGAAGCGCCGCCTGGAAGTGTTGAGGCATGAACATGAGCGTGCGCTCTCGCAGTTGATCGAGAAGGCTTCGGAAAAGCCTCGTCGCAAACGGCTCCATGCGTTACGTCTCAGACTCAAGACGATCCGGTATCAGACGGAATGGTTGCCGGAACGAGCCGCGATCAAACACGATGTGGTGAACCGGATTAAGCAGGTGCAGGCCTTGTTGGGGCGTTATGAGGAATTGGCTGATTTCAGGCGTTGGGGTAAGAGGCTGAACCTCACCGTGCAGGCACGTATCGAACGGGATTGGAAGCGGGCCCGCCGACGAGCGAGACGAGTACCGGGAGAGTTAGCCTGGTTGCCGGATCTCCTGGCATCCGGACGCCTGTGGATGGGAGTGGATCTGAACGAGACGTTACTGAGCCGGAAGGACGTCTGACTTTTCTGATGATGGAAGGAGCAGACGAAATCCGCCGGGCACGATTTTAATGCTTCCGCTCGCCGGCCCCTCCCCGGCCAGTTTGCTATTCAATTGTTCTATGCAACGGTTCATTTCACCGTCGTGCAGTAAGGCATCGTTTCCCCACAACAGGGTACTGAGTTCCTCGCGAGGCACCACGCTTCCGGCGCTGTTGACCAATCGGCGTAAGGTCTTCCATTCTTCCGTGGAGAGGATGAGCTTGCGCCCACGGTAGTCCACCGCATAAAGATTCTCGGTGAGTGCAAGGTCTTCGCCGAGCTCCTCCTCCTGCCCTTGCCCTTGTTGCGTTCGACGGAGGAGGGCGCGTACTCGCGCGACCAGTTCGGCCGCTCCATACGGCTTGACGATGAAATCATCCGCCCCACTATCAAGCGCTTCAACCCGGCTTTCCTCTGAAGAATAGCCGGACAGTACGATGAAGGGAATATGCTTCGTAGAGGGGTCTTGTCGCAGACGCTTGCATATTTCACGTCCGTTCAGGCCGGGCAGATTATCATCGGCCACGATCAACGAAGGCTTGATGCGCCAGACATCCTGCATGGCGGAGGGTCCATCGAATGCGACGTTGGTGCGGAAGGATGCCTGACGAAGGATTTGATCCAGTAGCTTGGCTTGGCTGTGATCGTCTTCGACGATTTGAATGATTTCTAATCCCATGTCGGCACTCCCCTGGCTCCTCATCGGTTGCGACCAGGCAAAACTTGAGTGCTACTCACTTGGGTTGCCGGATCGGACGAAGCGGTGGGCTACTTGGAGGCGCCGAGGATGCGCTGGAGCTGGGCCATCCAGGACGATCCCTCGCTGCCGTGCTCCCGTTCACGAGTCGATGCAGGTCGGCGGCTGTCCAGGCGGTCGAGTCGTTCGGCGACGTCCTTGAAAGCAGGTTCTTCCCGTCTGATCCAGCGGTAATGCTCAAGCGCGTCCTCGATTCGTCCCAAGGACTCGAGTGTGCGCGCGAGCAGATACCGTACCTGGATCGTATCGGCGGACGTGCCTCGTTGCGCCTGTAAGGATTTTTGAAATGCGGTGACGGCTTCCTCGGATTGGCCGAGGGCCTTCAGGCAAATGCCGACTTGCGCCATGGCCCTGAAGGTGAAAGAGGCATCCAGGGCGGCAAGGGAAAACTGCTGCAACGCATCTCTATGCAACCCGACTTTCTTAATCGCCAGGCCGCGTTCGTAGGCCTCCTGCGCATCACGACCGGACGGATGGGCTGTCGTTGCGGTCGCCTGCGCATTGTTGACCGATCGGTCGGCGGTGCCGGGAGCAGAAACGGAGTGTGCCGCAAACGTGGCGAGCTCAGTCTGCTCCGCTAACTCCTGTTCCGGCGTCATGGCCGTCAGCGCATCGGCGCCCGCGAGCGGGAGAATGCCCCCTTTGCTCCGGTCTTTCGCCGCTTCTGCCACGATCTTGCTGGAGAGAAAGGGGGCTCCCTCCGCGTACCCGTAGGTCAGGGACGTATCGCACAGTTGGTTGATCAGGCGTGGAATGCCCCCGCTGAGCCGATGAATCATCCGAGTGGCGTGCTGGGTGAAGATCGGTTCCTCGCGGCCCGCCACCCGCAAACGATGGGCGATGTAGCCCATGCTGTCTTCTTCCTGAAAGGGATCGAGACTGTAATCCACCATGACGCGTTGAGCGAACTGGGTGAGATCTTTGCGTTGTAGAAGCTGTCGCAGGTCCGGTTGCCCGGACAAAATGATCTGGAGAATAGGTGCCTTGTCCTTATTCAGGTTGGAGAGCAGGCGCAGTTCTTCCAGCAGATTCGCTCCGAGATTTTGCGCTTCATCGACGATCAAGAGCACCCGCCGTCTGGCGATGGTCTCTTTCGCGAGGAATTGCTCAAACTCATAGAAGGCCTGCAGTTTGTCTGGGTGTGCTCCGCCCAGACCGAATGCCAGCAGAATCCAAGGGAGCAGAGTATCCATGCCCGGATGGGTATTGGTGATCAACCCGGTCGTGAAATGGCGCTGATGCTCAGCCAGGAGTTGTTGCAGAAGGGTCGTTTTCCCCATTCCTGGCATGCCTGTGAGCACGACAAAGCCTGCTTCGTTGAGGAGGCCGTATTCCAATGTCGCCATCGCAAGCCGATGTGTGTCTCCCCGATAGAGGAAATCAGGATTCGGTGCAAGCGTAAAGGGCCTGAGCTTCAGGTTATAAAAGGCTTCGTACATACTCTCCTACTTACGGGACAACCGTCTGAAGGTCAATAGCATTCGTGCTAGAGCTGATGGGCAGCACCGCTGCTCAGGCTTCGCACTGCCAGAAAACAGGCGCGGGTGCCCGGGCTGATGAGAGACGCCTCGTTGAGCACCAAGAGGCCGTTGCCACGGAGGCAGGGCGGAGGCACCTCCTCTACCGTCACCGCACCGGACCGCTTATGCTGAAGAATTTGTTTCATGGTGTGAAGGGACGTGCGTCGGTATTGTCCCGCAAGTAACGGCTCCCATTCAACAGCTGCCGGACCTGCGTCCAAGCCCATACCGGTTTGTACATCGGCCGTTCGAGCGATCAGACGAGTTTCTTCATCTCAGCCGGGCCGATCCCCGCCCGCCCTGCTTTGTTCAAGACCGTGCCAAGTATCGGGGTTGAGTGCTTCACCAACGACAACGCCCGTTCGACATCCTCGGCTTTCGTATGCCCTTCTTCGATGACTAACAGCAGCGCGTCGATATAGGGTGTAAAGGCCAGCACGTCGGATGTGTTCAGGAGCGGCGGCAGATCAAACATGATAATCCGCGAGTGGTAGCGATGTTTCAGCTCTTCCACCAAGGCAATCATCTTGGGGGAGGTCAAGGCCTCGGCCGAGTGGGGAACAGCACGTCCGCCCGGAAGCAGCACAAATCGGCCGATGCCGGGATGGATCAACAGATCTTCAAGCGGGGTATCGTCGAGGAGATAGTTGGCCAAACCTTCGCTGGCTCCGAGATCGAACACTTCGTGGATCGTGGGACTCTGGAGATTGGCATCCACGAGCAGGACCGATTGGGTGACGTCCATCGCCAGGCTGATGGCAAGGTTCACTGCCGTAAGCGTTTTGCCCTCCCCCAGGCCTGGGCTGGTCACGCCGATGACGTTCCAGCCCTTCTCGCGCATTCGATGAGTGATCTGTGTGCGAAGAATCTTGAAGGCATCGACGAACTGCCCGCCCCCAAAACCAGCAATGATGCGACGCTCCCGCAACACCGCTTCAGGAATGTGGAGCGACCGTGTCCGGGTGTAGACGATTTGAGCAGGAGCTGTTCGAGCGGACGGACCGCGGTTGATCCTGGACGCCGGACGATTCTGGGGCGGTTGCTGTTTGTATCGATCAAGCGCGGCTTGAAACCATTCCATGGCAATCCCCTTTAATTCGTTCTTCGTGAAATGTTCCGACGATCGTGCATCACCTATGACACCTGACCACGATCATTCCACGCCGAACCGCTTCAGCGTTGCGTACCAGAGCACATCCAAGGGAGTCCAGAAGAGATGACTCACGAGCAGGAGCAAGGCCAAGGCCCCTAAGCTTGCGGCACGAATCATTCTTCTGCGTTTCAACGCGCGAGTGAGGTCTTCCCTATTCGGCATGTAGGGAATAACCGCGAGCGGAAAAGCCTGCGTCAATCGAACCACTTGTTCCGGCGTGCGAATCGAGCGGTCGAGGTGCTCCACGACGGCCGCGCTTCCTGCGCCGCCCGCCAACGCCAGGATGAACCCCAACAATACAATGGCCTTCCGGTTCGGTTTTTCAGGTGACTCCGGCAGCCCCGGCGGATCGATGAGCGAAAATCGTTCGCCTTTTCGTTGCACCTCAAGGCCTTCCGATACCTTGGCTTCCAGGAGTCGCGAGCGAATGTCCTGGTACTTTTGAGACGAGGTGTCGCGGTCGCGCGCGAGAACGAGATAGTCCGGTTCCAATTCCGGTGTCCGCTCAATGCGTTTGGCATAATCCTGGAGGCGCCGCTTGATGGTCGTGCGGCTGGTTTTCAGCGCTTCCAGCGAAGAATTCACCGAATTGAGTTGCGCCTGAATGTTGATGTAGGCCGGGTTCTCAGGCCGTTGCATTGGCTTGTTAGCTGGAGTGGTCCCGATCCGGCGGAGCTCCCGCTCGAGCGCCCCGATGGTTCGGGTGGCCTGAAGCACGTCGGGGTGGTCTTTCCCCAGACGGTCGGCGAGTGTGGCCTGCCTGGCTCGCGCATCGATCAATTGCTTGGCGATCTCCTGGGTTTCCGGATTCGCGCCGGTTTCCGTCTCCAGTGCGGAGATTTCCTGCTTCATCTTGATCACGTCCGGATGATCGGGGGAAAGGTTTGCGCTCGCACCGGCATACTCGGCCCGGAGCCCGCGTAATCGCTCCACGCTATCGAGGATACGTTCTCCGGTGACGGACAGGATGGGCGTATTGGGTTTGATCGTCGCCAATTCTCCATCGAGATACGACTTTCGCTCCTCAAGGCTGCGGATCTGCTGATCGAGATCCATCAGTTCACGGTCCGCCTGGTTCATCATTTGGAGATTCAACGGCATTAACTCGGGCAACGCACCGCTTGCCCGCTGTTTGAACTTGGACAGCTTGGCTTCCACTTCCTCGATATGCGCTGCAAGGCTCTCCGCCTCCTGTTTGAGAAAGGTGGTGGTCTCCTGCGCCTGCCGTTCGCGGCTCTTGAGATTCTGACCGAGAAAGAGGCTGGTGAGCTCATTCGCCACGCGTTGGGCCATTTCAGGCGATCCGCTATTATAGGAAACAGTGAACGCGATGGTTGCCTTGGTGGCATGTTGGGTCCGTTTGTCGATGACGTCTGCACTGATCACTTCTACTTCGATATCCTTGATAAAGCGCTTAACGACCTCTTCGGTGGGGTTTTCACGTCTCATGTCGGGATACAGATTGTACTGTTCTACGACTTTCCAGAGACTGGAACGACTCATCACCTGCTGCTTGATCATTTCAATCCGTTGGTCGGCATAACTCGTGATGGTGCTGTGGACCAATTCTACCGGAACCTCCTGTTCTTCGATAAGAATGGTCGCGGTGGACTTAAAGGTCGGAGGCCAGAGAACCGCCGCCGCTAAGCTGAGACACAGGAGCATCCCTGCTGCGAGGAACACAACGGCTCTTCGACGCTTGAATATTGCAAAGTAATCTCCAAGATTGATCGTAGATTCTGGTTCTTGTGATTGCGGTTCACCTGCCATGGAATGTCCTCTTTCCTAATTCCTAAGCCTAATTCGAGATGGCCAGTTTCGGCGGATAATACGTCAACATGATCATGAGGGTATTGGCCATCACCGGCTCATTAAAGGTCTCCGCATCACGCCAGCGATAACTGTAGGAAGCCTCGGCCCTCCACCATTCCGAAAAATGCCATGCCAACTTAGGGGTAAGATAAAAGAGCCGCTGCTCCTGCAGCGTGCCTCCTCGAGCCTGACCGGTCACCCCTGACACGATATAGCCTGAAGCATCTAAGGAAGCCGTCAAGGCGTCGGTCAGGTTATAAGAGGTGAAGGCTCCAATACGATCAGTTTGGAGTAAGAGGCCAAACCCGCTGGGAAAGATATCACGGGTCACGCTCAGTTGCAGGCTCGCTTGCTCGAACTGTTGCGTCAGACTTGCCCCGTACACCCAGATCGTGTCATTTGTCGTCTGACTAAACCCGCCGATCTGGTTCGTGGAACTCACAAATCGTGGTCCACCATAGGCCGTGGCTTTCAAGCCTTCCGTGAAGATGTGAGTGAGGGTCAACATGGCTCCTGGGTAATAGGCTCTAAGTCCAAAAGGAGCATTGGTGGTATGGAAGTTGGTGTAGGTTCCAGCAATTTGCACATCGTCACGTTCCGTCACGTGATAGAGGAACCCGGCTGTACCCCCGAACACCTGATAGTCGACCAGCCCGAGACGGAGGCCGTCTTGATAGCTTGCATCGCTGAACTGGAATGTGCTTTGAATGCCAAACTTTTCAGTGATCATTCTTGTCCAACTCGGATTCAGATTCCACAGGTTTCGTTGGGTGAATCGCAACACGATGCCGGTCGTGAATAATTCCCCCATCAAGGTGTTGTCCCTGGTGAATCCGCCGGTGAATCCCCATTCATCTCGCTCTGTCCGGTACTTCAGCGTCAACGGCAAAAATACATTCGTGAATCGGTTGGGCTCGCCACCATAATAGTCCACGAAGTCAAGCGCGGCTCTCCCACTCACCTCAAGGCGTTCTGTTTTTCCTGCAAACTCCGCCGCAGGAGAGATCCAATAACCATAGGTCGGATCGTGCGGCAACGGAGTCAATAACAGATTGTCATTGTAGGTCGCCTTGGTGCTCATCGAGGGCGTCAGAGACCATTCGGCCGCGAGACAGGGAGTGGCGATGGTCAAGACGAGAGCCACAATCGCACAATAAGACAGGTGCCTTCTGGCCTGCCCATCTCTCAAAGCTCTCTTACAACTGAGCGACGACAGCTTCACGAGTTACGGCACCATCACGACGTCGCCGCGCTGTAAGATAATATTCTGCTCCAGATCGGTTCCTTTTCGCACATCACCGTAGCGAAACGGAAAGGTCTGCTGCTGCCCCATGACCCGGCGCACGACCTTGATGTCGTTTTCTGCCGCAAAGGGTGTCAATCCTCCCGCGAGGCTCAAGGCTTGGAGCACATCGGTATAGTGACCGACGAGGAACTCACCGGGTTTCGCCACTCTCCCGACCACATACACCTTGTAACTCAACGGTTTGATGACGGCCACCGTGATGTTGACCGCAGGAATATATTTGATCAATCGTTTGGCGAGGTCTATGCGCAGCTCCTCCACCGTTCGCCCTTCAGCCGCCACATCTCCAACCAAGGGAAATGAAATCATGCCATCCGGCCGGACGACGACCTCTCTCGTCAAGTGCTCGTCTTTCCAGACGGAAATGAGGAGCACATCTTCGGGGCCGAGTTGATACCCCTGGTCGGCAGTCGGTGCCTCCTGAGATGTGCTGCGCACGTCAGCGTATTGGCAGCTCACAGTGGAGGTCAGGCACAGCCCGATGATCAATCCGAACGCGATTCTCTGAACGATCTGAAAACTGCACGGCATGGTTCACGACTCCTATCCGCTCGTCCTGGCGAGCAACTGTTGCGCTTCACGTCGGCCTTGGAATTGTTCTGTGCTCTTCAGCGCTTTCGCGAGATACACCTTGGCTTCGACATTGCGGCCTGACTGATAGAGTGCCGCGCCGAGGTGATAATTGAGGATCGGGAGATCCGGGGCTTTCACAACTGCTTGCCGCATAATGCGAAGTGCATCTTCGAGATGCCCCATTTTTAGCCGCACCCACGCCAACGTATCGAGAAACAGCGGGTGTGGAGCATCTTTTTCGAATTCACGGCTCAATAAAAACGCACGCTCCAAGTTTGGCGCATCGCTTTTGTGATCTGCTAGCAGCGACGCGAGATTGTTCGCCGAGAAAATATTGCGCGGATTCATGCGCAGCACCGCGTCATAGGCCATGATGGCCTCATCGACCTGCCCTTGGCTTGCCAACACCGAGGCGAGCAACATGTGCAACTCTTCACTGGATGGGTTTGCGGACAAGCCTTCTTTCAACGTTCGAATCGCGCTGTCCGCCTGTCCCTGTGAAAGCGAGAGAGTCGCCGAATCGAGCCAAGGAGTGACCCAGGTTGGATTGATTCTGGTCGCCTCATTAAAGTGGCCCCTGGCCGAATCCTGTCGTCCGATGAGGGACAACACCTCTCCCATCAAGCCGTGGGCGTACGGATGATTGGGATGAGCGGCAATGATGGCCTCCAGGCGGCGTCTCGCACGCTCAGGCTGTTTATTGTGAAGATCAAGTTGGACGACGGCTACCAGGGGCTCCTGCGCATCGGCTGCCATGATCACCGCTCGCTCATAGGCGGCGATGGCACGGGCAAAGTCTTTTTGGCTCTCGTATAACTTGCCCTCCGCCATAAGGAGAGCGGCGCTTTCTCCCTCCAATTGCCGTAGACGGCTCAGAATTGATGCGGCATGATTCCAATCGCCGTCCGCAAGGTCTAAGCCAAACAAGAGCTCCATCGCTTGCCGATGGTCGGGGTGAGAGTGCAGGATGTCCTTCAGGCGTACCCTGGCGCGTCGCGATTGCCCACTCCGATTGTCCATTCTCACTAGCCCCAATCCCGCCTCTACCAGTCCGGGTTGGAGTGCCACGGCCCGTTCGAAACTTTCGCGGGCCAACGCCGAGTCCCCTATCATAAGATACGCTTGGCCGAGGAGGTGATGCACATGGGCAAGTTCCGGCTGATCACGAAGGACGGTTCGAAATGCCTGCACCGCCCCTTTCCCGTTTTGTCCGATCAAAGCCACCTTTCCCTGCAAGATCAATCCTTGGGCCGAACGCGGATTTTGCCGCAATACTTCCGACAGTCGTCCCTCGGCTTCTGTCTGACGCCCGGCGTTGAAGTCGAGTTGCGCGATTTTGACCTGGGCATCCAACCCCGCCGGCTTTTTATCGTAGTCCTTCGCAAGCGTTTCATACACCCGTTTCGCTTCCGCGAGATCATTATGGGACTCATACAGCGCGGCTCGTGCGAACGGTATTTGAGTGGAATAGGGCAGCTGCTTAGCAGCTTGTCGGAGTGCGACCTGCGCTGCGTCCTTTCCCTGACGTATACTCAAAAAGTCAGCCAGGGCCAACCAGGCCTGTTCGTTCTCGGGGAACACCGTTAACGCTTCGCGCAGCACCCCTTCGGCCTGGTCAGTTGCGTGGCGCTGGTCGAAAAAGCGAGCCAGTGTCAGCCGAGGGTCATAGAGCGTGGGTTCTTCCTGAATCATCTGACGCAAAACCTGTTCGGTGCCCTTGTCGTCGTGGGCTTCGTCGAGGATGGTTTTCAGATTGCGCAAGAGATCCAGGTGATGCGGATGCGCCTGAAGCGCACGTTGCAACGTCGCCCTGGCCTCTTGCAAGCGGCGCATCTGGCCATACAACGTGGCCAGGAGAATGGCGACATCCGGCTCGGTCGGGTATTGTTTGCTCAACGCCTCCGCTCGGACCCTCGCCTGATCCATCTTGTCCTGCTGCGCGAGCAAGGCGATCTTCAATGCCTGAGCCTGCGGGTCTTGCGGGTGTTTTTCCAGAACCTTGTCCGCGGCTCGTCCCACCTCATCCACCAGTTTGGCTTCGAGATAATACTTGGCCAAGACAATGAGGGCCTCTTTGTGGTCCGGTACGATCTCGATGACTTGCTGGTAGTTGGCGACCGCATTGCGCCAGTTTTTTTCCTTTTCCTCGACCTGCGCCACAAGGAAGTAGGCGTCCGCATCCTTAGGATCGATCTTCAGCACGTTGCGGAGGGCGACTCGTGCCTTCGGGAAGTTGCCGGCCTGGATATAGTCCTGCGCCTTGCTTCGATATTGCGCCTTCCGCTCCTGAGGCCCTCCACAGGCCGATAACGTGAGTAGCAAGGCCAGCGTGACCATGGCCGCGCAAGGCTTGAAGGAGGAAGGCCATAGGCCGGTCATCGGGATCATACGATGCACTGGTTGTCGTGAATCTATAGCCATGCTCTCACTCCCAGTCCAAATAGGATCCATAAAGACAGGAATCCGAATTGTTTCACTCGATCGACGAACGTATGAAGCAAGAGCTCGAACGAGAAGTATAAGACGATCAACTTGGCGGCGAGGATGCTCAGCGTCGGCATATCTGCGCGCATTTCCGGCAGCAAGGGGACGATCAAGGCGAAAAACACCATGAGGTAGTCCAATGGGGTGGTCTGAAATCGATTGCCGCGACTGAAGCGCATGCTTATTAAGACGAGAAGCGCAATAAGGGCCAAGAGCGAATTTTTCGTGACATAGACCGGCCAGATGTCAGGTATGTCGGATTGCTCCCCCATGTACATGAGAAAGGCACTGCCGACATACAACCCTCCCCGCACGAAGTGGGAGCGATATTGTGGCATGAACCACATTCCGGCAATGACAATCCCAAAGAGACTCAGTGCGGCGTATCCGACATCCATCGGTACCTGACCCGGCAAGAAAACATTAAAGACAAGAAAGAGGGGGACGACGACGGCCAGAAATCGAGGAGCCATGTCGCTGAGCCACAATGCTGCCCTGGCCAGTTTGGTGTCGGAGAGGACCCGGCCGTTCGATGCCATTGACCACGGAGCACGGCGACGCTCAGTCGCGATAAACAGAGCGAACATGGCGAAGGCAAATGCGCCATACATGGTGAGAATCAGTGCATCAGATTGCCAACGGAGAAGATACGCCAGACCTACCATCACCGCCTGGATCGCGTAGATCACGATGACGGCTTCGTAATGCGACAATCCAAGGCCCAGCAGCTTGTGGTGTACATGGTTTCGGTCGCCGATGAAGGGTGATCGGCCCTTCACAAGCCGCTGTCCCATGACCGCAAGTGTGTCGAGGAACGGCAACCCCAGCACCAGCAACCCGACGGCCCCAGGGAAGGGAGCACGCGCTGGGTCGTTCAAGAGGAGAACGAGCACTCCCATCGAGAACCCCAACAACTGACTTCCCGCGTCACCCATAAAAATGTGGGCCGGATAGGTGTTGTATCGCAAAAATCCCAATAATCCGCCTAAGAAACCGGAGGCCAGTACCAGCACCGTCAGATCATGCGACAGGTATGCCAGGTAGGCGATACCCGCAAAACTGAGGAATGCCAGCCCCCCGGCTAACCCATCAAGGCCGTCGGAGAGGTTGACGGCGTTTGCAGCCCCGACCAGAAATACCACCGTCAGGGGTACCGTCAGCCAAAGCGGTGCTTCTTGTTCATAGAAAAACGGGATCTGCTCGAACCGGATATGACCAAAGGCGACCACCACGAAGATGGCCAACAATTGCCCGACGAGTTTGATTCTGTAGTTCAAGTTGGCACGGTCGTCCCAAATGCCGAATCCCAGAATGATCGAGGCACTCACCAATACCGGCGCAATGATCGGATCTTGCGGTACCCAGAAGAAAATTGAGAGGAGTGCCGCAAAGCCAAATGCGATGCCGCCGATCCGCGGAATCGGATTCGCATGGACCTTTCGCTCGCCCGGAAGGTCCATGAAGCTCCAACGCCCCGCGTTCAACTGCAGTGGCGGGATCAAGGCCATGCAGATGAACAGGGAGGTAATGAAGCTGAAAAAGACGGCGCTGGTCATGGTTAGTCCGGAATATACCGATTGAGTTGAGGTTGAATACTTTTGGCAAATTGCAATAATCGCTGTTCGACCTCTCGCTCATCTTCACCTGGATCGACGGCGGCGGACAGTCGAATCAGGGCTCCGTCACTGCGTTGTCTGGTCATAGCGTCCCAGAATAAATACAGTTTCACCAGATATTCGTTCGAGAGAATGCGCTCGCGCTGCTTAAACCAATAGACCACCAGCTGTTTCTGTCGATCCTTTTGGATCAGCACACGATTGACTGGTTCGGTGAGTCCATCCATCGGCAGATCCACCGTTCCTTTAGCTGTGATCTCCCACCCGCCACCGGGAATGCAGCTTTGCGGAGAATGGGCGGATTGGCCCTTTCGCTGAGATTGGTAGTAGGCTATGTACAGCGTCAGCGGCCCACCACCCGGTGCTGCATAGTCAGCCAGCAAATAATCATCAAACCGCAGGGCTGAAATGAGTTGAGGTTCCACCGGCTGTGGACTGCCCTGCCACTCCCCGATGCGCATGGAAAAATCCATAAACGCCGAACGATCGGGAATGATCTCCGTCCGTTCCCCGAACGACGGAGCCAATACCGCAACGGGAAGAATCAGGGCTAAACTCCCGACATAGGCGGGCACCCTGGGCTGCATTCCGGGTACAATGCCTGGCGTGATCGTGGCCACTCCTGTCGATTCCGGAATGATTTCCCATGAGAACCGTTCCAATAGTCCTTTTGACCCAGGCAGCGCTTGGACTTTCGATAAGACCCACATTTCGAGGACGAGGAGGCCCAGGGTGGCGAGGAACAAGACCCAGCCTTCGAAGAGATGCAAAAATCCCTCGGCCGCCTGCGGACCATAAAATTCCACGAGCACCCCAACGATCCCGATGCGAAGGCCATTGATGAAGATCGAAACCGGAAGGGCCGATACCACGAGCACGACGCGTTTCCACAGGCGATCGCGGTAGAGATAGGCGCACAGAAGAGCCAGGGAGGTGAGCGGAAAGAGATAGCGGATACCGCTGCACGCCTCGGCAACTTGCAATTGGACGGGACCAAGATCGATCACGTTGCCTTCTCGAAATGCCGTGACTCCGATCGCCTGCAGAAAACCGACCCCCAAAGCCGAGGACCACAATTGCAACTGGTTTGAGAGTGTATTGTAGAGGAACACCGGGAGAGGGATGGTCGTTAACAAATAGCTCAACGGGAAGGCCAGCACTCGCATCGCGGGACGGCCGATGAAGGACAGGACGACGCCAATGATCACAATCCATAAGGAGAGATGGAGTACGACGTAGAGCGTGGCATAGTCGCCCAGGATAAAGAGCAGCATTCCGATGGCAACAAGCAGCGGCCCCCACCAGGATGGGGAGATTCCGACCCTCGACACCTGTGGCCATCGTTGCCAAATAAGAACCGCACTGATGATCGGGATAAATGGCCCATGGCTATAGTCGTCTCGTCCCCATTGGACGAATAGAAACACTAAGCTGTCGGCGTAGATGTAGCCCAAAACGGCTACAGTCAGTAATCCGATGACAGCCACTGAGCACCTGGATGTAATACTAATCCTCTCCCCCAGCCGGGGGAGAGGAAAGAAGATGGTGAGTGATGAAAGTCCTGATCGTTTCGCCGGAAGTGAGGTGACCGCTAGGCACCACGAAGAGCGAAACAATGCGGGCGAAAGAAACGCAAGCCCGCGGCTTCGGAACCAAGTCTACGACTCTTTTCTTGCGACCAACCCACGCGACCCCAACCCAACCAGCGCGATCAACCCTGCGCCGAACAACCACACCGCCGCAGGCAAAGGCACGAGTGATGTTAAGGCACCCTGCACTCTCGTGCCGACTCCGCCAAAAAGCAAACGGAACTCAGAGCGTGCGAACGAAGACAGGCTCGGTGGCGCTTGAAGCTTATCACTGGAGAATACCGTGCCGCTCGGGTCGGTCAACTCGAGCAAGAATTGGCTTGGCGAATATCCGTTAACTTGGTCTCCAAACAAGCCATTCACGGTCAGTTTGTAGACGTCGTTGCCGGCGCCAGGAGCACGGTTGGTTATAGTAATGGAGCTAGAGCCCGGTGCAAAGGCGGCAAAATAGGTACCAACACTGACAGAGAAGTCTTGTATCGGGTTGTTATACAGTCCAAGGTTTGAAGCTGGCCTGGTGTCCGTTGACAGCGTGTTGAAGCTAGCGCCTCCCGATACTGGAAGAGCCGTGGTAAAGCCGTCATGACCGAAACCTTGCGGGGTGAACACTCCGCCGTGTACGTCTCCAACGGACCCGCTGAAATTAAATGAGATTGACGCTGCCTGACTGCGATCAGGGGCCATGAGCAGCGCACACAACAGACCAGCTCCGAGGCCAACCATTGTCATCACAGGCTTTCGAATCGTCTTCGTCATCATCTCCTCCTCAACAGAAATAGAAAGCAGGCTACTAGACTACGTAGACCATCAAACCGCACAGATTGCGTATGAACACAACCCTCACCTGGACAGTACTGAAAAGTTCAAAACATCGCAAGTGTTTTTTTGAAAAAAAATGAAAGCTTTTCTACGTATGCGTCAAAGTTGTAGGGAATGGACTACGATATGAGGTTTAAATCGACGATTGCTGTGTAAATATGCGTCAGGATGAGACGAGTCACTGTTTTGACGCTGGTGTGACTCCATTCGGTCAGGGTCAAAAGGACCTATTGCCCCTCGACATGAGGTTGTGGCGACGGATGTGCGAGCTTCTTGAGGTTGATTTGGTCAGGGGGAAGGATTTCTACTCAGCTCCCTCCCACAGAAGGGGCTCCGGAAATTTGGACAATGTGGTAAGTGGTAGCCTGGCTTCACCCGAGCCACCAACAGATGGCGAAGCAGATGAGCGAGGCAATGAAGCGAACGAGACGGAATCACGGGCCCACGTGTAAGGCGCAAGTGGCTGTCGCTGCCATCAAAGGTGACAAGGCGCTGGCCGAGTTGGCCGAGCAATTCAGTGTCCGTCCCACGCAGATCACCGAATGGAAGCCGCAATTGCTGGAGCGGCTCGCTGACGTGTTTGGCGGCACCAAACCAGCGACCGACACGCCGGATTTCAAGGTCCTCCACGCGAAGATCGGGCAACTGGCGCTGGAGAATGATTTTTTAGAAGGGGCGCTCATCAAGACGGGATTGTTGAGCGCAACACGATGATCGACTGAACCCATACCCTGCACGTCGTGCGGCAATGTCAGCTCCTTGGGCTGTCACACTCGACGGCCTACTATCGGCCCACGCCGGTGTCGGCCGCGGATCTCGAGCTGATGCGACGCATGGGCCTGGAGGGCCTGCATCGCAAGCCGCGCACGAGCCACCAGCATCTGGCCCACACCATTTACCTCTCTCTTCTCAGGGATCTGACGATCAGGTGCTCTAACCACGCCTGGGCGGCCGATATCACCTACATTCCGATGGCGCGGGGCTCTTCGTCTATCTGTTCGCGGGGCTCGACTGGGCCAGTCGTCGGGTGTTGGCGTGGCGGCTGTCCAACATGGCATCCAGATCAGTATGGACGGAACAGGGTGTTGGCGAGACAACGTGTTTGTGGAACGGCTCTGGAGGAGCATCAACTATGAGGAGGAGAATTTCCACGCCTATGACGCCGTCAGCGTAGCCCAGCAGGGTTTAGAGCGCTACCTGACGTTCTATGACTAGACCAGGCTGCATCGGGCGCTTGACGGTCAGACGCCCGACCAGGTGTATGATGACCATCTGACGACACGGCTGACGGCCGCGTAGTCAACAATCCGCCAGGCACCACTTAAGGAACGCGCAAGACTGTCCAACCAACCGGAGCCACCTCTGACATCAGGGTTGTGGCGGTGCAACTGTTTTCATAAAGTCCGTTGTCACTTTCCACCAGGCTGCATTGTCGTCCCAGGTCATTCGCCCTTTAGGACTCCACCCCCCCCAAATCACAACTCCGTCGGCATAGCGTTTGGCCATTTGCAATTGGAGTCTCCAGAAATCAGCCGGCAGAAACGCTCCCTTGAGAGACGGATTGGAGTCGTGATATTGAGGCCATATAAATACGTATACAGGCTTCCCGTTTGAAGTGCGCCGAGCTTCGGCTATTTGGGCATATGCGTACCGTATCCATCCACCCCGGTCGGTATAGAAGGTGTAGAGCGAAGGAAAAATGATGTCTACCGCTCCTGCCAAAGGTCGGAGCTGATCATTCTCCTTTGCAAACGATGCCCACTCCTTGCTCCTGGGGGAATTGAGCGACTTCCAGTAATCACGCAACGGAGGCGCTCCATAATAACCCACCGCCAATCCGGGGGCCGCGTCCTTGAACCATTGAAGCACGGTCATATACTTGGATAAACTGGCGCGCACTTTGGTGGGATCACCTGATAACGGCCAATGTTCAATATCAATGACGACTGGAGCATTTCTTGCCTGGGCCTCTCGAGCGATTTTCTGAACTACGCTCATGTCAGGCAAGGTGTCGGAATTTTTGAACCAATGCAAGCCGAATGCGCCTGTATACGCGATCGAGACGGGACGGATGCCATGTACGGACAAGTCCGGTTTGCCGGCATATAACGTCCCGTCAAAGACCACGAAGGGCTTCTTGTTCGGCAATGTCTGTGCATGCACGACCGGTTCAGCTAGTTTGCCGGCCAGTAAGAGCACTGAAAATATCCCGAGTCCGGCCGCTATGACAGACGCGAAAATGATGGGCCTTCTCGTTGTCGATTTCATTATGTGCACTCCCTATGAAAGCCTACAAGTGTGTCACTTACAGCCAGCTGTTTCCGCGATCACTATCTGTCCAGTGCTCCATGTAGAGGGATGATCGAATGGTCGGCGGAAAAGCATTACTGCACTACCTACAGGTTCATCGGTTTCATGTCACGACAACTTGATCGGATTCGCGAAACTTCTTTCTTTTTTGTCTCTGTGCGCTGAGTCGCGTTGTCCATGTTGGATCACCTTGCGACATGACCTAGGGGTCTGTCCTCAAGGTGATCAACTAAGGTTGAGGGTGATAACTGAAATGCACAACACAAGAAGGAACTGTGGAGAGCCACAGTAACGGAGGTGCGGAAACTAATCGTGCAACAGCTGTTAGCGGTCGATTACCAGAAACGGTTCACATTTGTGCGGCTAACAGGATTCACTGCCCTACTCTCTATTTTTCGATATGCATCAGTTCCTTCCTTGAGTCATAGCCGCACCTGGTGCAAATAGAGCATCGTCTGCGAGCACTGGATCATTGACTCGCTGATCACTAGCGGCATATCGCGGTGCTCAGATCGTGTCACGAGGGTGCGAGGTTATTTGACGTCTCTCTCGGCTGGCCGAGGAGGCGCGCCGATCGTCTTCATAAAATCCTTCGTCACCTTCCACCAGGCGGCATCGTCATCCCATTTTATGGGACGATTATTGGTCCCCCACCCGCCCCAAAGAATAATCCCGTCTGCGTATTGTTTCGCTGTTTCCAATTCTAGCCTCCAGTAATCAGCCGGCAGATAGGTTCCTGCGAGCTTGCGGTTGGAGTCGTGGTATTGAGGCCATAAAAATACAAAGACCGGCTTGCCGTTTCCATAGCGTCGAGCCTCTGCGATTTGCGCATGGGCAAATCGCACCCATCCACCTTGATCGGTATAGAAGGTGTAGAGCGAAGGAAAGAGGATGTCTACCGCTCGTGCAAGGGGTTGAAGGCGATCATTGTCCCCTGAGTAGGATTGCCAGTCCTTGCTGGACGATGGGCTGATTGCTCTCCAGTAGTCGCGCAAGGGCGGCGCTCCATAGTAGCCCACGGCTAGTCCGGGAGCCGCCTCCTTGAACCGCTGGAGGACCGTCATGTACTTCGATAGGCTGCTCTGAACCTGGCTGGAGTCTCCCTTCAGGGGCCAATGTTCAATATCGATCACCACGGGACCGGGTTTTCCTTGCGCCTCGCGGGCAACTCGTTGCACGGCTTCCCCATCAGGCAGACGGTCAGACTGTTTGAGCCAATCCTGCCCGAATTTTCCAGCGTAAACTATCGTGATGGGCTGAATCCCAGAAACCGATAAGTCCGGCTTCTCTGTGTACAAAGTTCCGTCAAATACTACAAAGGGCTTGGGATCCGGCAAGGTCTGCGCCTGTGCGGTGGACGTATTGAAGGTGGTATCAAAAATTGATTGTGCCGCCATGCAACACAACCCGACTGCGACGAGGGTCAACCTTGCACTTTTGTTCATGATCATCGTTCTCCTCCACATGGCGCTCAGCGATCAATCACCACGTGTCTCTCTTCGTTATGGCTTCCGTCATTACGTTTTCCCATGCTTTCTCCGCAAAACTCCTCTCGAATCGTTGGTCGAAGAGCCTGCGTGCCCGATGGCCTAGCGAGCTGCAAGCATCCTCGTCGTGAGCCACCTCGCGGATGACCGAGGCTGCCTGTTGTGCCTGGTTAATCTCCACAGAAAAACCGCATTGCGCACTTCGTAGTATTCTTGGGATCTCTCCATCTCCAGCGCCGATATAGAGCATCGGTCTACCGGCTGCAGCAATGCCGTAAAACTTGCTTGGGACGATGAGCCCTTCCAACGCAGGCTGCAAGGAAATCAGATGGATGTCCGGGACGCTGAGACTGACAGCAAGCCGATCTCGCGGCTGATAGGGTTTGAAGAAGACATTTTTCAGATTCCTCTTTTCCACTTCCTGCTTCATCCACTCCAGTTGAGCCCCGGCTCCGATGAAAAGGAATGCGATATGGTGTTCCACGCGCAGCAATCCTGCCGCCGACAGGATCGTCTCGAACTCGTGAGCCCTTCCGAAGTTGCCGGAGTAGCCGACCACGAATTTGTTTTGCAGTCCCCACGCGATCCTCAGGTCATTCTTCTCCCGCTCGACTGGTCGAATCGCCAGGCCATCGGCCCAATTGTGAATGACGCGTATGGCGTTCGGTGGAAGACCCTCATCCCGCAGTTTATTCGCCATGCCTTCGCCGATCACGACATTACACCGGGCTGCTCGCAGAGATCGATTTCTCAGGTTGCGGAGTGGTTGTTCCAACCATCCGGCTCCCTGCACCGCTAGGGCGGACGCGACTTCGGGAAAGAGATCTTGAATCCAGTTGATCAAGACTGCGCCTCTGACTTTGCTCACAACGGCGGCGAGGACCGAAATGAGGGGCGGGTCGGTTTTGGCGATGATGACATCACCCGGGCGGACATGTTTCAGAAGGCACCAGAGTGCGCTCAGGTAAAACGTGCCATAGTCGATCGCTCGCCCCCAGAGTCGACCTCGCCCGAAACGGCTGGTCCAGACACGTAGGATCTCGACCCCTTGGATGGTTGACCTTGCAGGGAGTGCCACAGTCGGATCGTCATAGACTTGCCTCCCCGTGACGACGAACACAGCTCTTCCGGATTTGGCTAAGTGCAGGGCCAAGTCGGTCAATAGCTGGCTTGTGGCGGAATGGTCCGGATAGAAGAAGCGATTGACGAAGACTAGTTTCATGTATTCCGCGCGCATGAAGGGATGGCGTTACTTCTACGGCGCTATGACGTTCATGACGTCGAGTGTTTCCTGGACTGATCGCTGTGAGCGTCTAATGTTCTGGACTTGATCACCCGGGCAGAATTGCCAGCCACCACCATCCAAGGTGCCACGTTCTTAAAGACGCTTGACCTTGCCCCAACGACGGCGCCTTCACCGATTGTCACTCCCGGTCCGATGAATACGTCAGCTGCAACCCAGGCACTCTGCGCAATCGTAATCGGAGCGGTAATGAGCGGCATGGTGGGATCAGCATAATTGTGACTGGCAGAGCAAAGATAACTGTATTGACTGACAGTAGCGTGGGCGCCCAGACGGATCTTGTCGACGGAATAGCAGTCGACATAGTCTCCCAAGCAACTATGATCGCCCATCTCCAGATTCCACGGTGCCCAAATGACCGCCGATGGGTAAGGGCGGGCCTTGTGTCCTACCTGTGCGCCAAAGAGCCTCAGTAGCATTCGTCTCCATCCATGACACACCCTGGGACTGGGCCGAAAGAGAAAGAGCCACACGACTCGCCATAAAACCCTTCCCACTTTGTTGGAGAAGGGATGCGGACTCGGGCAGTGCGATAAGTCCACCTGAATACAAACATCAGAATTAGCTCGAGTAGACACAATCAGGCATCCGATCCTTTTTAAGAATCCACTGATAAACCGAGTACATCTTCTCCACCACAGAAGGCCACCCAAAGGATGCCCGCACTAGCTGCATCCCAGACTCTCCCATACGCTCTCGCTGGGCATCGCTTCTTGACATCAAAGTCTTGAGACCAGCCGCGATCCCCTCCACATCGGAACTGATCTCAATCGCTGCGCCTCTCTCAAAACCCGCGGGTATATTGCACTGGGGTGTCATGAGAACTGGAAGCCGATGGGCCCAGGCTTCTAATACCACCATAGGAAGTCCTTCACTGAAGGAAGGCAGAATGAACGCATTAGCCTCGGAAAACGCGCGCTCTTTTTCTGCGCCGAATTTCGAACCTACAAATTGAACAGAGTTTTCAACGTTCAGTTCCTTACATAAAGACCTGAGAGTCATTTCGTACGTGCCTTCACCCCAACCCGCGATTCGTAGTATCCATGGTTCCGCTCCGAGCTGCTTTTTACTATGCACCATCTGCCAGGCATGAATCAGATTATGAAGGCCCTTTTTCGGGTGAAGTCTTCCTAGGTACAGCAACACGTTCTGGCTGCATGTCTGCTCAATAGTAGAACTTGTTATTTCCGGGACATCAATTCCCAAAGGAATCAAACAGATGGGATTTCTCAATCCAAGTGCACGGATAGAGTCTGCCTCCGATCCCGTCAGAGCCTGGAGGCAAGAGGCATTCTGAAGGTGCTTATTCTGATACCACCAGCCTGCTAAACGCTTTTTCCAGCGAGAGTTGTTGATTGCCCATGAATCCAGCATGCCATGAATGGATGTAAGGTACGGCTTTGACTCCCGTTGAGCCCATATCGAACTCGCCAGGGCAGGATAAGTCCACAAACCATGCACATGAAGCAAATCTAGATCCGCCCTCTGCATAACACTGACCAATTCCGGAGCATACCCAAAGCTCCGAGGGCCAGTGATACGAGAGATTGTTAGCGGCAACGGTTCCCATTGGAGTCGATCTCTCTCAATCAACTCATCGTGGAGCCCAAATATTTTCGGTTTCACATCACAATACTGATAGAGGGCTTTATACTGGCCGAGCGTTGCACCAAAGATGCCTCCAGCCTTGTTCGATGCTGAATGGAGCAATACTCCAATCTTCATATGAGTTTGCGCCTACTTTCCGGCCGCTATCACTGAGGGTTCGGCATGAGGGGTGTTTGATCTGTGCTCTGCAACAAAGGTCACGTTCCAGCCGTCGAAAAAAGTAGCGAGATACCCGACCCGTTTAAGTTTGTTAATTACTTCCTGGATACGACGACGATAGTCTTTGTCCTTTGCATTGCGACCTTCGTCAAATTCCACACATATGATCCGAGGGAATATGTTGTCAGCCAGCATTGAGTCGAGGATGCCGTACTCGGCCCCCTCGACATCAAGCTTGAGCAGAGTAAGCGCATCATGTTTGAGTTCCTGCATTACCGTCTTAAGCGTCCGGCACTCTGCTTCGAAATAGTCCGTCGTACCCTGCAAATTGACCAGAGAATGGGAAACATGGGCCGAATCCCTGGGTACATAGAATCGCATCACCCCCCCTTCCCTCCAGATCCCATAGGGGAAAAAATGAAGGTTAGCAAGTGTGATTGAGTCGCACCGATAAGACTCCGAAGGACTGTATTCTACGGTATGTACCTTGCGGACTTGGATGCTCTGGCGAAGCCCCTCGACATGACGCTGAGCTCTTGGGGTTGGATCGAAGGTGTACACATGGCAACGAAATTTATTAATCAATTCAATATCAAAGCTGACATCCTCGCCAGCACCTATGCAGTAACATATTGACTGTGCATCTAGAAGGTTAGCTGGAACATACCAGCCTCCATATCGACTGCCGAGCTTTTGATGCAGGTGATGGGACTTATCGCGGTTGAACTGAAGCCGGTATTCGTCCCATTTCATCCGAAACTTCCGTAGAATATTCTCACCCATTTGCAATATCCGCATCTCTCGGCGTGAGGGGCCGAAGCGATTGTTCGTCATTCCTAGCCTCGCTATGCATCGACTCGTCCTTTGATTGACGCTGCGGCATGTGCTGCCTCCCAGAAGCGACGGACCATTTCTGATAATGTGAACTCTTCGCTCGCCGTAAAGAGCGCTCGTTTTGACATCGCCATGCGCAGATCCTCGTCGGTAAGAAGACGAACAATTTTGTTGCACAGATCGGAGCTACTGTTCTCTTCGCACAGAAGTCCATTCCGTCCATCAACCAAGGCCGCTACCTCAGGAGACTGATTTGCCATGTTTTGGTGCGTAATGACAGGAAGTGCATATCCCATTGCATGCATAATACTTAGGCCGATATACCCTGGATACACGAATACTTTTGCCGAAAGAAACCAAGGTGCCATGAGGTTTTGATCATAAAGAGCACCAAGCCAGCGAATAGATTGCGCGACGTTCAAACGTTCCGCTAATTCCTCCAAATTTCTTCGCTGGTCACCATCTCCAATGATCACCAAGAGGCAGTCCTTATTTTGCTTGCAAAGTAGGGCGAGTGCTTCAATCGCTAGGTCAACCCTCGCCTTGGCTGAGAGGCGGCCGCAAAAGAGAAGGACCTGTTTACCCGAAAGACCATGTTCCTGTTTGAATGCGGCCACGCGTGACGGAGGCCAGCTGGCCGTTGCTGCCTGCACCGATCCTTGATCAATCGCATTGTTAATAGCAAACAGCCGCTCTGGTGGGAACCCCATGCGAAGAAATTCCTGCTTTTCTCGTTCGGTATAAAGGAGAACGATATCCATCCAGCGCATGATTGTTGTGCGCAGGAAGTATCGGAGGCGATTCTGGCCTGGCATCGAGCCAATCCCCCACCAGACCGTTGCAATGTTCCTTCGTTTTGCCTGCCAGATAAGTGGATAATTACTGAGGAATCGTGCGTTGCCACACACAACTAAAACATCGCCACTACTTAAGCGATCTTCGAGAAGAATCCCTCCCTGCCAGAGCAGCCTATTGTTAAAAAACCCGGTACAGGGGTGATCCAGATGGAGGGCTGAGTCAATGCAGGCAGCAGTTTTTATACTTGGATCGTTCGGTAATTGCCTACTTGCAAAAACACGAACCTGATGCGCGCTATTTTGAACGAGTTTTTGAAAAAAAGGTACGCGATATTCTGGTATGAGTGGTTGGACGATTTGGACGTTCATTATTTTTTTCCAGTAAAGGGCCGAGTCTCGGCGAACGGCTTTCAAGCAACCCTTGAAACGTTGAATGGCTTATAGAGATCAAGAGAGTCGACATCGGCAATCTTTTTACGCGGTCTCCTCCGACACATCAGAGATTTCGAGTGCTTGTCCATTATGATCGCAAACATGAAAAATTCAAGGTTGCCCAGTAAGCTTCCTTGCTTAAATGAAAGGATGAGTGTGAACAGTGTCAGACTCACGAGTGTGCCAAAAATAAGGAGTTCTTCGGGTTCACTTCTGAGCATTCTCAAACTTCTATATGAACTGCGTAACAGCAAAACCAATATAAGCAGATAAATACCAGAACCGACGAGTCCTTCCTCGGCCAATATCTCTAGGGGAACAAAATGGGGATAAATGCCGAGTATCCTCGGATCGAATGCGGCAGAGTTTCCTAGCCCGAAAAAAATGGTTTCAACTGAGCGGAACCAGATGTGCAGCAGATGAAACGCTTGTCCTAGCCTGTCTGCCATGGCGCCTTCCATCGCGCTTGTACTCCACCGGCTCCCTCCGGCGTAATAGGAACTTCGTGTGCTCCAAAACTCTTGGAGACCCAGGCTTGTTACGCCTACAAGGAATCCCATCAGGCCGATCAACAGAATCACATGACCGACGCTCTTGACTCGATGGCTCAAAGGCCAACATGCTACGGAAACAAGAACGAGGCCCACCAACTGTCCACGCGCTCCGGATCTGATCACCAGAAGGAGGCAGAGCACTACCACCGCCCAACGCAGAACTTGCCACAATTTTGATGACCGCCACGGATCTCCAAGGATGGCCACCAAGGCCACCATTGCTGCCATTTGTGACACGGCCAGAGGGTTACCAGAGCCGCCCTCCAATACGATCGTGCGTGAATCCCAGGAGACAAAGAGTAACAGAAGTATTGTCAAAGCCGTTCCCATTAGGATCAGTGCCTTGAATGCCACTACAATATCCTCGGTGCGGGTAATGACCAATGGCGTGAGCAGGAGAAACGTCACGACATAGGGCCCTCGGCTGGCCCAGATACTTTGGGACAGGTCGGGACGCGGCGCCCAAATGGTTGATGCAAGGGCATAACTAAAGAGTGCAAGGACCAACCATCCTACCGGCGGATACCCCACCACTACATTTTCGCGTTTGATCAACTTGATGAGAATCGCCAGCAGGAGGGTGCTTCCGATCAAAAAGTTGGTAAACGTTTGATGCTGAGAAAAGAATGGGTGAGTAGCTTGGCCCCATTGCTCCAAGCCAAACATGCACAGCATCCCGGCGAGTGCGATCGATGGTCGTCTCCAGATGAAAAGGAGCATCCCTCCCGCGATGAGACAGTATGCGATAATTCCCAACATGCCGATGAGTACGCCTAGATTAATCGAGCCCCTGTGGCTCGCAGGAGCAAGGTCTTGATTTCTACGAAACTGTTTCCCATAAAGATTTTAGCAAGCACGACGTAAATGCCGACATAAGCAGTTAGGGCAATCGGTTCCTGCCACATCTCCGTAGCATTCTGCTTGCCCCAATGCAGCAACCAACCTCCTGTTGTGACTGCTGCAATCCCAATCCAGAGCGTCGAAAATAACGGAATCAGTATTGGTTTCAACGGTGTCATGAGGCTCTTGGCCACTATGCTGCAGTAGAAAAGACCGGAGAGCAGGTTATAGGCACTGACTACTGCGGTGATGACAATGAGTCCACCCGTCCAGGCTCCAATTGCTCCAGCACAAATGATCCCTACGCCGTCGCAGATAGACAGCACCGATACGAGCTTCCACTTCCCACGGGCTTCCAGCATGGCCCGGCACAGCGGAATCATCAGGCGCACCGGCATCGTCAGTGACAGGAGCTGGACGACCGGGATCGCCTCGTCCCATTTGCCTGCCCATAGACCGTGTATGGCTATCGGAGCCGCGAGCACGAGACCGAAACAGGCAAAGGTAGCCCCTATGGCAAGCAGACGAGTTCCTCTCAGAAATAAATCTGTTTGACGTGCGATCTCACTGCCCAATGCAGAAAAGATCGGCAGCATGACGCCATCCAAGCTGCTTGTCACTAGTGCCACCAGTGCGAGGCTCAGTTGAAAGCCAAAGAAATAGACGCCTAATACCTCTTTGCTCTGCAGGAGGCTAATCGATAGGTAATCTCCATTGATGGTAAGAGCACTCGCCAATGCCGTAAGCATCACCCATTGACTATCCCGAAGAATCCCACCGATGGAAGCCCAGGTTAAGGCCCGGTTCGGCGGCCAACTCTTGGCCCAATACCATCCCAGCATCGTCTCCACAATAGCCACAAGGCAGAGCGGTAAGACGAAGCTCAGTGGTCCGAGTCCCATCCACGCAAACAGGACCATGGATGCATGACGCGTGAGGGAAGACAGGATGATCAGGCGCGAAATCTTGGCGAACTGCAGATCAGCCGACAGCTTGGCCTGAAAGATCATCGCGGCCGTACTCAAGGGCAGCGACAACCCCAGAACACACAACATCATGCGCAGGTCCTGACTATTGTACAGGTCAGACAGGATGGGAGCGGCTGCGATAAGGATCGCGCAGCCGCCAATATTCACCAGCAGGGCGAATTTCAGGTATATCGCGGCCAGCTCTGAGTACTGTGCGCCTTTCTGAATCAACAGGCGTTGCGTGCCTCCATTTCTCACAGCCATGACAATGGTCGACCAGGAGATGGCGATGGCGTAGAGCGCAAAATCTTCTTTGGACAGAAGCCATCCGAGTATGAGCTGCGCAATGAGACTGGCGCCCTTGCCCACTGCAATGCTGAACATCGACCATAAAAGCCCGGCCGTGACCGTGCTCCTCAGGCCAGTCGTGGATCGTTGCCCGGCATTTACGGACGATGGCCCGTAGGGGTCTGCACTGCATTCTACTGTCCGGCCTGCTTCCATCCTGTAATGAATTCCTTAGCTCGATGGGGAGAACGATGCGGCGTAGGCATCGTAGGTTTCCGAGATGAACCGTTCGATTCCGAATAGTCGTTGCCCGCGTTCATAGGCCGCATGCCGCATCATACGGAGGCGGGCGCGATTCCCAATTAACGTCAGCAGCTTGGAGGTAAGGTCGCTGACGTCACCACTCTTGAAAAGCAATCCGGTGACCTCATCCTCGATCAGTTCTGCCGTCCCGCCGGCATCGGCCGCGATTAGCGGGAGGCCATCCAGCAGCGTTTCACAGGCCCACATGCTGCAGGGTTCGGGGCTGATCCGACATTGCAGACCGAGATCATACAATTGATGGTGCTCCCTGAGAGTATCAGAAAATCCCATGAAGCGAATGCAGTCCGCCGCATTCGCTTGACTCACCAGACGTTTCAAGTCGTCATAATACGGATTCCCATCGAGAGGTCCTCCGAACACGTCGAGGCTGACGTCGTATCCCGCAGCTCTTGCATTCAAGACGGCTTGAATCGCCAAGTGGTGTCCTTTATCTTCCGTCAGACGCCCGGCGATGATACAGCGAAAGTTGTCGTCTCCTCGTTCATTAGGACCTTCGAACAGTTTGGGCGCTGCGTTGTGAATGACGCGTATGGGGACACCTGCGCCTTTCCAGTTGGCTCCAATAAAGTCACTCACCGGAATCAAAAGGGCCGCTCCCCATTTTGCCAGAAGGTGGTTGAGTTTCCTGCCTAAGCCGAACATGCGCGCGTGGTTCATGTTCCCATGGATGTGCCAGACTGAGGCGTAACCTCTCCGCCGCATATGCCCTGCAATGATATGTTGCGGAAGCCAATGGGCATGCACAACACGTATGTCCAGTTGTTGAAACAACTTGTCCAAAACTTCCGCGGACCGGTTTGCCTTGAGTAGGACCGATGGCAATTGCATGAGCGTGCGAGCTGAACTGGTGGCCGTGAAACTCGACAACCCCTCTACCAAGTGGACTCGGTTGCCGTTTTGTTGCAGCCATTCCAGCATGGCTCCTGGTCCCATGCACACAAAATGAATATCCGGCGCATGACAGGCATATAGCTTTATGACGGAGGCCACCCCATACCCGTCATCTCCCTTGCACAACATCGCCACACGGCTGTAATCGGGTTTTGCTTTCCGAGACACATTGCCCTCGCCAAGTCTGGATCGGTTATTCTTCGTGATAGGCCAATTGGAGGGAGGCATTCATTGAAAATCCTCTCCCTAACCTGACCTTAACGGGTTTCCTAGCATGAATGAGCGCCGTCATCTTGTGACCATCCCAATGCCAGTCGAGATGGCCATCGCCGACGCTGAGCCCCTGGACATCCATCGGAGTAGGCAGTCAGCTTTGGGAGATTTCCCACCGATGACGAGCACTGGCTCCGCTGCGACGTCATTGAGCTAACCAAGCATGCCATTTTGAGCAGAGGCATTTCCGCAGCGGTCCAGTAATGAGCGTCACATAAGGAGGACTCATCCACCCACGTATGTATGTCCAGCTTCCAAATAAATTTTCCTGGCCATCGCCTTCCCACCACGTGTAAAACCCGGGCGAACTCTGATGGCTCGAAAACCGCCACATCAGGGGTTGCTTCATAGAGCACCGCCTTGGGCCCCCCAGTTCGGGTTCCGCAATCAGCCGACGGACATATGCGTGGAACGCCATCCAGGCAGTCGTCGGCCTTTCGCATGCAGATGATTTGGATATAGTTAAACCCTGGGAGCGCTCAACTGACGATCGGCGCCGCGGCTTTAGGTCGACGGTTGGCATTCTTGCCAGGCCATTGCTACCGCCTCATACTTCAAACTATCGTTGTGGATTCACCCTGGTCATGCCAGCAGGAGGCATTGAGTGCGGCAAACCTTCTTGCCTGATCCATGATTCCTGGAGCGTCTCGGGCGAGTGTCAATTCCCCTAGAATGTGACCTCACGAAATGACTCTCGGTTGGTATGGAACCAGGCAACTGTTCCCCGTATTCCCTCGCGCAATCTCGTCTCCGCCTCAAACCCGAACAACTGTTTCGCCTGCCTGGTATCCAAACATCGGCGCGGTTGGCCATTGGGTTTGCTGGTGTCCCACAGAAGCTCGCCCTTGAAGCCTACCTCGTCGGCGATCAGATGTGCCAAGTTCTGAATCGTGATTTCTTCGCCCGTCCCGATGTTCACCGGCTCGTCGCCATTGTAATGCTCGGCCGCTAACAGAATGGCACGCGCCGCATCATCCACATAGAGAAACTCTCGCGAGGGCGAGCCGTCGCCCCACAACACCACCTGCTCTGTTCCTCGTGCCTTCGCCTCGACACACTTGCGGATGAGGGCCGGAATGACATGCGAGGTGTGCATGTCGAAGTTGTCGCCGGGACCATAGAGGTTCACCGGAAAGAGTACGATGGCGTTAAACCCGTATTGCTGCCGGTAGGCTTGAGCCTGGACTAGCATCATTTTCTTGGCCAGGCCATAGGGCGCATTGGTCTCTTCCGGGTATCCGGCCCACAGATCTTCTTCGCGGAATGGGACGGGAGTATATTTGGGATAGGCACAGATGGTGGCAAGCGCGACGAACTTTTCCAGGCCTCGCTGCCGTCCCACTTCCATCAATTGCGTGCCCATCATCAGGTTGTCGTAGAAGAAGCGCCCCGCATTGGCTTGATTGGCACCAATGCCTCCGACCCGTGCCGCCAAGTGCACCACCACGTCGGGTGCCGCATCGTCGTAGAGTCGCTGCACGGCTTCCATCTGGACGAGATCGTAATCCTGACTTCTCGGTACCCAGATGTCCCGGCACCCCTGCTGCCGAAGTTGTGCGACGACCACTGAGCCCAGGAATCCGGCGCCTCCGGTTACGACGACGCGTTTGTTTGAGAAAAAAGATGTCATGATTGTTTGAGGCTAGAGGTCTGAGGCTGGGGGCAGCTGTCGAACCGTCGGAAGTTGGCGATCATTGCTTTCCTCCCAGATCTCACACCCTCTCTCCACGTTTCTTTCCCCTTACCGAATTCATCAATCCATTGAGCTTTCGATCGATCTGTTCCGTCTTACCACGAATTTGCACGTATTCCATTTCGTCAAAAAGTTTGTTTCTGTGGAATACTTCGGTCAACGTGACCGTCTCATAGAGCGATCCTTGGGCAATACTCAAATACTGAAGAAATTCTTTCTTATGCTGCCGCCCTTTTCCTTCCGCAATGTTTTGCGCAATTGAAGTGACAGCTCCCTTTAATTGAGACACGATCCTCAGGTGCCTATTCGGAGGAATACGTTCCAGCAATCCCAGTACAACATCCGCCAATTCGATGGACTCTTGCCACACCTCAAGTCTTTCGAAAGGGAAGATGTATCGTTCAGACTGTGCGAAGCGTTTTTCCCCTCCCTCCATCCGGCCTCTAGCGCGGCACTCCCTTCGTTCCCTCCAGCGTCTGTCGCTCCGCTCGCAGATCCGCGTCCACCATCATGGTCACCAACTCTTGAAACGACACTTTCGGTTCCCATCCTAATACTCGCTTGGCCTTCGCGGCATCGCCGATCAAGAGATCGACTTCCGTGGGACGGTAGTAGCGCGGGTCGATTTTGACGTATTGTTGCCAGTCCATATCGAGGTGGCCAAACGCGCGGTCGAGAAATTCTCTCACCGTATGCGTCTCACCCGTTGCAATCACATAGTCATCCGGCTGGTCGGCTTGCAGCATCATCCACATGGCCTGTACGTAGTCACCGGCGAACCCCCAGTCGCGCTTGGCGTCGAGATTGCCGAGGTACAACTCTTTCTGTACGCCCAATTTAATTCTAGCCGCAGCCCGCGTGATTTTTCTGGTCACGAACGTCTCGCCGCGTCGCGGGGATTCGTGGTTGAACAGAATGCCGCTGCAAGCAAACAGATCGTAGGCTTCACGGTAATTGACGGTAATCCAGTGGGCGTACACCTTGGCGGCGCCGTACGGGCTGCGCGGGTAAAACGGGGTGCTTTCCCGTTGCGGAATCTCCTGCACCTTGCCGAACATTTCGCTGGAGGAAGCCTGATAAAACTTGGGTTTGATCCCGGACTCTCTGATGGCTTCCAGGAGGCGAACGGCTCCGAGCGCTGTGACCTCGGCGGTATATTCCGGAACGTCGAAACTGACTCGTACGTGACTCTGTGCCCCTAAATTGTAAATTTCATCCGGTTGAATCGTGCGCAGAATCCGATTGAGCGAACTGGCGTCGTTGAGATCTCCGTAGACGAGCCGCAACCGCGCTTCCGGCACGTGCGGATCTTGATAGATGCCGTCGATGCGAGCTGTGTTTAAGGAACTAGAGCGACGAACAATACCATGGACCTCGTAGCCTTTGGCGAGCAGCACTTCTGCCAAATACGATCCGTCTTGTCCGCTGATGCCGGTGATGAGTGCCTTTTTCACTGTGCCGCGTCGCTCCCTTTTTGTGTCTCAACAGAATACCTGCGGATATCCAGAGTCACGCAGTATCGTCTCAACGAACCATGACCCCCTGTTCCTTATCACAATTCCGCTACGTAGTGTTAGTGCCATCCGCCCCCGACTGAATTTCTCTGCATCGGCTGTCTTATTCTGACGCACGACTCCCGCTCTTCCGGCATGCCTGTGTCACGCCACCGGTGCAGGGTTACGTGGTTTTCGGCATTGACCTCAGCGCTCGACGAATGTACTGTGCCTTCATCGACGTAGCACTTAATCAAGGCCGAATGGACGGAGCCTTGTTCACAATTTTTGTTCCCACTCATTCTGCATGGCTTGTCAGTGCGCGTAACGCTGTCATTCAATCCCAATGCTCTCCCCCAACGTCTCGCGTCGTCGGTGAAAGCCCTCGCCGCGCCGGGACGCTTGGAATGGTGGAGTCACGCGAGAGAGCGCGCGCTGTTTTCGCTCTTACACCTGCGGCAGGGACTCGGCCGGCAATCACTCCATCGAGCATTTACGGCGCAGGATGTGTCGCGCTATTCGTTCTGCGCCAGTTCCTCGCCGATGTTGCCTCCTCTGCCCTGGCATCTTCCGGCAGATGAGTCCCGGCTGGAGGCTCTGCTCAAAGGCTTCGTGACCATCTTTGGGTATACCTGGGCCTGGGCTCCAGACGGCTCCTGTTGGCATCGAGCGCCGGATACGGGCACCCTCTGGCCGCGCCGATTTTTTGCCGACATCCCGATTCAGTCCGGCAACCCCTGCGGAGATATCCGCATGGCGTGGGAGCCTTCACGCCTCCAGCACCTGGTGCTCCTGGCGATGTTGGCACAGCAGGCTGAACCGGCCGTGCGTTCAGCCGCCGTGGCGGCGGTGGAGGCACAGCTCGTTTCCTGGGTTGACGCGAACCCGTTTTTGATGGGGATTCACTATATCTGCCCGACGGAGTGCGCGCTTCGCCTCCTGGCAGTCTGTCATGCGATGGATGCACTCCGTCCGTCGGCGCTCACTTCTGCGCCAGTGTGGCCTGCGGTGTTGACCCTCATTGCCGGTCATGCGGAATTGATCCGAAAACGCCTGTCGCTTCGCTTGATTACCCCTCATGACACGCTGGCGGGGGCAGTGGCATTGATCTATGCCGGCAGTCTCTTCCCTGAAATGGACATGGCCGAGCGATGGCTCGCATTCGGGCATTACCTCTTGGAAGAGGAAACTCCCCGGCACATCAGTCATGACGGCGGCAGCCAGGAGCAGGGAGTGGGGTACCTGCAATTTTGTACGGATCTTTACGGGATGGTGTTGGCGCTCCTCGATCATCGGCAGTCGCCTGTGCCTGAGAAGATCCGCCAAGTGTTTGCGCGCAGCCGCGACTTTCTGGATGAGTTCCGCAATTCAATCGACGGGAGCCTTCCGCCGATTGGAGAAGGTGAGGATGAACACGCGCTCTCTCCGTACATGCATTTTGTTCATCCCACCAGGCCACACTCTCCCGGGCTGTCCACCTTTCATCTCTCGGGATATTCGATTATTCGTGGCCGCACGCGAGACAGGGCGATTTTCGATCATGGTGCGCTGGGGATGGCGCCACGGTATACGCACGGGCATGCCGATGCCCTGTCGCTGTTTTTGCAGGTGGGCGCGCAGGATGTGCTGATCGACCCGGGCACCTATACCTTCACCGGTCATGATGAGTGGCGGGCGTATTTTCGTAGTACACGCGCTCACAATACGGTCACCATCGATGGGTTGGACCAGGCGATACAAGACGGTTCATTGGCCTGGTCCCTGCCCTTTGACACCCACCTGGTCTACAAAGATGAGACGCCCGAAGGGAAAATCACCGTGATCGCCCGGCATTATGGATACAAGGATCGATTAGGTGTGACCCATTTGCGAGGGGTGTCGTATGAGCCGCCCGGTTCCTGGATGATTTGGGACTGGCTCACGGGGACCGGCGTGCACCAGGTGGAGCTCAATTGGCACTTGGGGTGCCGGCCTATTCCCGTGGATGGGGGATATCGCTTGGAAGGGTGTAATCCCCCGCTCCTGCTCACGGTTGAAGGAGGCGCGAGCACTCTCTGTGAGGGCAGCGTACAACCGGTGGGAGGATGGGCGTCGAAACGGTATGGGTCCAAGCATCCGATCACGACACTGCGGGTCGCCTATACCGGTTCTCTCCCGCATGAATTCATGACTCGTTTGCGCATCCTGTAGCGCACGTTCCCTGCTCTTCTACCCCCAACAATGCGAATGTGTGGAATGCAGCCCTCGAAGGCCTGAGTGCTGGGTGCGGTTGGTTCACGGATAGTGTCGAGCGAAGACGAGTTGAGACTTGGTACATAACGAGGAGATCGACGCACGCGTGTTCAAGTAGTCTACGGGGATGTCACCCTCGATCTGCGACGTTTTGAATCCTACGGGGTATGCGGTTGGAGCTATGCGCGCACCAACAGTGTTCGGAGATGTTCCACGATTCGCTCGGCCGTCTTTCCGTCCCATCGCGGTGGAATTGCACCTTTCTTCCACTGGCCGGCCATCAGGCGCGCCAGTGCCGGAGGTAGTTTCCGCGGATCGGTTCCAATCAGCTCATTGGTCCCGATCGTGACGGTCTCCGGTCGCTCGGTGTTGTCGCGCAAGGTCAGGCAAGGCCACTACAGCAACTGGAATCCTTCGAGTTTACCGGCGGCTCGATCAAAGGTGACGGTCGACTCACAGCCGCCCAAGCGGTTGGTTGATCCCAGAAGGCAATCCGAAAAATCCGCCTTCCCCTTTTGATACAGCCGATAGGCCGTCCATGCTGTCTGTGCATCCTCCACTCTGAGTTGGCTCGTACGCAGAAGACGATCCAGGACATTCACGATCGTGTCTTTCGAATATCCGTAGGCGCTCTCCAAGACCCAGACTAGCTCGCAGAGGACGATGCGGTTAATAAATCCTGGGTTATCCCGCGTGCATTGCTTCGTGATGACCTGTGTGGCTGCGTGTGCCTGACGGGGGTCGTCTTGTACTAAGTGCCTGACGAGCACATTCGTATCGATCCCGATCATCGCCGCCCCCCCCGCTTGCGAATCACTTGATTCATCTCTTCGACAGTGACCGGCTTGGCCGGCCGCTTGAGCATGCCGGCAAGCTCCGAGGCATCGACACTCGCCGGAAGCACAATCACCCGTCCGTCCTCGTCGATGACAAATTCTAGACGATCCCCTGGATGGAGATTGAGCCGTTCACGGACGTCTTTCGGTATGGTGGTCTGGCCTTTGCTGGTCAACGTCGAGGTGGACATCGTTCCTCCTTACATAAAGTAGCTATCATTACTTTACCGTAATGAGTGATGTGTCGCAAGGTCCTCGTCTATTCGTAGGGTTTGAATGCAGTCATGATGAGAGGAGCAGCGTTTCCAAGTGTTCCACGATTCGCTCGGCCGTCTTTCCGTCCCACCGGGGTGGAATTGCACCTTTCTTCCACTGGCCGGCCATCAGGCGCGCCAGTGCCGGAGGTAGTTTCCGCGGATCGGTTCCAATCAGTTCATTGGTTCCGATCGTGACGGTCTCCGGTCGCTCGGTGTTGTCGCGCAAGGTCAGGCAAGGGATTCCGAGTACCGTCGTTTCTTCGGTGATGCCGCCCGAATCCGTAATCACCCCGCGGGCGTGTTTGACGAGGTAGTTGAATTCAAGGTAGCCCAATGGATCGACATAGTGCATGGAGGGCAATGTCTTCCCTGCCTCCCGCAAATTCTTAGCGGTCCGCGGGTGTACCGGAAATACCACCGGTAAGCCGTGAGTCCCCTCCGCGATGGCTTGCAACAGTCCGAGCAGTTGCTGCTCCCCATCCACATTGGCCGGTCGATGGAGCGTCACGACAAAGTATGAGTTGGGTTCCAGCGCGAGCGAAGTCCAACATGACGGCGGGCGTAACCGTGGGAGTTGCTTCAGCAGCGTATCGATCATGGTGTTGCCGACGAAGAAGATTCGATCGTCCGTCACTCCGGCGCGACGCAGATTCTCGTTGGCAGTGTCGCTGGTGGTAAAGAACCAATTGGTGAGGGAATCGGTGACGACACGATTGATCTCTTCCGGCATGGTCCAGTCGTGCGAGCGAATGCCGCCTTCCACATGGGCCACTGGAATACCCATCTTGCGCGCGACGATGGAACAAGCCATCGTCGAGGTCACATCTCCGACGACCAGACAGAGCGCACTCTTCTCTTTGGACAGGACTCGTTCATAGTTCACCATGATGGCCGCTGTTTGCTCGGCCTGAGTTCCGGACCCCACTTCTAGATTGATGTCCGGATCAGGGATTCCGAGTTCCTCAAAGAAACTTCCCGACATGGCACGATCATAGTGCTGCCCCGTATGGATGAGCCGGTACTGTAGCCGGCTGCCCTTCGAGCGGGCCGCAGTCAAGGCGTCGATGATCGGCGCAATCTTCATGAAATTGGGTCTGGCGCCGGCGATGAGATCAATTCGTGTCATACGTCTGTTCCTGTTTCTGTTCCGACAAGCGGCTAATGTGCCATGGCAAGCCGGAACTAGTGGATGTGCTCATGGCCCGAACGAGGATGTGCTGGAAGCCGCCAACGCGCCGATACAAGGAATCGGCTGATCGTGGAGCGCGAGTCGTGAGTCTGACGAGTTCGCCACGAAGATGGCTGCCTCGTCATCTACATAGCGGAGCTGGATCCGTCCGTCAACAAAAACGGTGCTGTTCACAGAGGCGGGTCAGCAGGGAGGTCGTCTCGAGCGATCGAACCGCGGTTTGGTCGCAAGAGGCGTCGGCTGTCGTCGATCGCCGGACCAGACGCTCGCTCGTCTATTCTTTTTCTACCAAACGCCACCCCTGCTTCTGGACGCAACGCTCGGTGGCCTGGATGATCAGTAGCTGAATGCCCTGTTGGAGCTTGGGATCACGCATGGTGTCGGCTTGGCACTTGTTATAGTCCTGCGTGAATTGATCTTTCGGACGGCTCGGGTGTACCCATTCGCTGGTACTGCAGCCGGACAAGAAAGTGAGGAGCAGGAACGAGACCATCAGGGGCGTGCGAGGAGTCATGAGGTGCCTCATAGATGACCGTGTGGCAAAAAATGCGAATCGGCGAAGGGAAGATAAACCCTGGCTACAGGCGGCGTCAAGTCAGATGGCGTCGCCAAGCACGTGTCCTATGCCAGGGGCACAGAAAAAGACACTTCCGTGCCGCGTTCGTTATAGGTGAGATCAGGAAAGAAGGCCTTGGCGAGAAAGACGCCGCGTCCATTCGCGTCGCGGCTATCGCAGGGCTCGTCCGATCGCGTGAGGAAGCCGTTCCAGCGAAACCCGTTCCCCTGATCCGTAATGACGTACCGGATGCGGCGATGGATTTTGTCGTACAGGGCTTTGACAATGACACGGCGCGTTGCAAACCGCGGATGCCGGCGGCGGTCGGCGATCAGCGACTCAAACTGATCGGCGCTGAGCGCTTCATGTTTCTCCTGGTAGAAGATTTCAAGGCTGCCATGTTCGACCGCGTTGACGATCAGTTCGATAAGCGTGGTGCGGAGGTGCAGCCGCTGGGTTTCCGGTAAGGTCATGGCCGTCCGCTCGACGAGCCACGTCACACAAGACTCGACATCGGCAGGATTGGTGCCGATGACGAGCCGATACTCCACCTGTTCAATGCCAGGAATATCCTCAACGGTCTGAGGAATTCGCTCGAACGCCCGATTCAGAGCCTTCCAGAATTCTTCAACTCGGACTGGACTGTAGAGGTAATCTCCCGCACCCGCACGAACGGCGTCCAGAATGGCATGCTCATCCCCTTTGTGTGCCGTGGCGATAATCGGCATCCAGAGACAACGGCGGCGGGCCTCATGGAGAAGCGCTAGCCTGGTCTTTGCCGGCTGAAACCAGTCGACCAATAAGATGTCGGGCATGGCCATGTCCATCATTGATAAGGCCCCATCCGAATCTGGTGCCGTGATGACCGAGATCCCACGTGCCGTCGCCTGTTCCATAACCAGTGCCGATGTCTCCGCACTGGGATGAACCAGTAACAGCTTTTTGGCGTTGGAGGCAGGCGTCATGAAGGAAATCCTTTTTCGATAATCACCTTCAAGGCCGCCGTTAACCGTTGGAGCTCAACGGACACTTGGTCCGCGAGCGCGGGGATTTCCTGTGTGGCCGACTGACGGGCCGATTCTTCAAGCTGTGCTGCTGCGGCCACGGTTGGGCGGGCGCAGAACTCCATGGCCGATCCCTTTAATTTATGGGCTTCCTTCACCAACAACGGCAGATCCTGGTCGACGAGCGCGGTCTGGATCCCGATGAGTGCGGTAGGGGCTCGCTCGAGGAACATCTCGGCCAGGGTCAGAAAGAGGTCCTGATCACCGTCGAACCGTTCCAAGGCAGCGGCCAGGTCCATGACAGGTTGTGCGTCCATTACGGCTTTTCCGTTGCCGAAGCCGAGCCGTCCAATACTTCGACGCCGAGAAGCGCCACATCATCAGGGAAAATGTCGCCCCCTAGCCACAGTCGGGCCGTTGCCATAGCTTCTCCTATGCTGTGTGCCAACGTGTGCGTGCGATGGGTTTCCAGTGTCGCTTGCAGACGGTCTCTGCCCCACAACTCCCCTGTCGGCGACGGGGCTTCATAGATCCCGTCACTCAGAAGATACAGACGATCCCGGAGCTGCAATTGTGCGGTCGTACTGTCGAAGGTGATGGTCGGATCGAAACCTAAAGGAAGACTGGCCGAGGATAACCATTGGGAGGTCCCTTCGATGGAATGCAGGAATGCGCCGCAGTGCCCTGCTGCGGCATACGATAAGGTGCGCGACGGGAGGTGCAGACGCCCTACCCACAAGGTGAAGTATTCCCCCTCCGGGGTCAACGGAAAGCGACGGTTGGCCTCAGTGATGATGGCTCCCGGATCAAAAGATCCGACCGCTTTCGCGAGATTGTCTTCACGCAAAAAACTCATCAGCGCGACCGCGCGCAACGCTGCGGACACACCGTGGCCCGACGCATCGAGAATATAGAATCCCAATGTGTCAGAACCCCAGGCGCTGACCTGAAACAAATCGCCGCCCAAAGCGAGAGACGGTTGGTAGGCCCACTGCATGCTGATTCCCGGTGCCGGCATGCCGGGGAGAGGCAGCTGCGCACGCACGAAGTCCGCAGCCGATTGCAGTTCGCTCTCCAGTTCGGTTTGTTTGGCGGACAGCAGCCGATGGGAACGATCAAGATCATCGCGGGTGCGTTCGATTTCGCGGACAAGCGCGCTGGATCTGAGACTGGCCTGCACCCGTGCCAAGACTTCCTGCTTACTTGCCGCTTTGCTGAGAAAATCATCGGCGCCGCGGGAGAGCCCTTCCGCAATTTGTTCGGGTTGGTCGTGTGCAGTCATGAGCACGACCTGACTGGACCGTAACTCCTGATCCGCACGGAGCGCCTCGCAGACGCTGGGGCCATCCAGACCCGGCATCATCCAATCGAGAATCACGAGATCGGGACGCTGTGCGCGGATGGCGGCCAAGCCAGCGACTCCGTCGCTGGCTTCGATGACACGGTAGCCCAACCGCTTCAGCCGCCCAGCCATACTAATACGGGTAATCTCATCGTCGTCGACGAGGAGGATGACCGGCACCGACTTGGAGGCCTTTGCGGCAGGAGTTGGGTCAATAATACGCGCTGGCTCAGCCACGTCTGCTGCTCCTCATACCGGACTTATCCGACCGCCGGAAGTCGGCTCCCCGCAAGGGCATCCTGTTCCGAAGTATAGACCGGCAGAAGCGTATGAAGATTTGCCAGGGTGACAATCTCTTTGACATAACTCTGAGGATTCAGCAGGCTGACTTTCCCCTGCGTGGCCGAAAGGCTCTGCGTCAGCAACGCTAAGGTGCCGAGCGCGGAACTATCGAGAAATCGGACGCCACGCATGTTCAAGATCAGGTGTCGACACCCGCCTCGTTTGCATTGCTCCACCGCAGCCTTGAAGATCGTACGATTCGCGTAGGTTAATTCCCCCATCAAATCGAGAATGACAGACTCTCCGATACGGCGTTCCGTAATCTGCATGCAGCGCTCCTTCCTGGGCCTGGGGACGGAATTTATGCGCTCTTCTTAACCATGGACGACACCTGCGCCTCAATCACCGGAATCGTTTTGTGCAGATTCGCCAGTTCAATAATTTGGCGAACGGTCGGTTGAGGATAGGCCAACGAGAGCGTCCGCTTCTCGGCTTGGAGTTGCCGATGACTGATCATCAACAATCCCAGCGCCGCGCTGTCGAGGAAGGCTACCTGCGACAGGTCGATAACGATTTCATCCACTTGATTGGTGCCGACGGCCTTCAACGCCTCCTGAAACGGCTTGCGCTGAGTATAGGTAAAGTTTCCTTCGAGTTTTAATGTCACTTGTGTGTTGCGCACTTCCTGGGTAATTTTCATGCTGAACTCCTTTTGCGTGAATGTGAAATGGTTAGGTGCGGGATACATGCGTGAGAATACCCGACGCGACGTCTTGCAGCGGAAGAATCCGTTCGGCGGCACCGAGCTTGATGGCCTCTTTCGGCATACCGAAGACAACGCAAGAGGCCTCATCCTGTGCGATGGTGTGGGCGCCGGCTTCCTTCATCCGAAGGAGGCCCCTGGATCCGTCACCGCCCATCCCGGTCAGGATCACGCCGACGGCATTTCCGCCGGCGAACTGCGCGACGGAGTCGAACATGACGTCGACTGATGGACGATGGCGATTCACCGGATCGTCTTGGTTGATGCGAACTGAATACCGTGCGCCGCTGCGGACCAGCGTCATATGGTAATTGCCGGGAGCAATGAGCGCGTGTCCGGGCAGCACACTGTCTCCGTCCTCGGCTTCCTTCACCGAGATGCGGCAGAGTTGGTTCATGCGATCGGCCCACGTTTTGGTGAAACGCTCCGGCATGTGTTGCGTGATCAGAATCGGAGGGGTGTTGGGTGGCAGCACCTGCAACACCTCCTTCACCGCCTCTGTACCTCCGGTTGAAGCCCCAATGGCGATGATCATATCTGTGGTCTTGATCATCGCCGAGTTCAGCGCGGCCGGCCGCGAGCTGCCTTGGGGAGAGGCTGTCGGAGCGCGCCGGACGGAAGCGGTGGCGGCGCCCTTCACCTTAGCCAGCAGATCGTCTGCGATGGCGTCCATTCCTTCCCGTAAATCAATTTTTGGTTTGGTGATAAAGTCGACGGCCCCCAATTCCAATGCTCGAATGGTGGTTTGGCATCCGGCCTCCGTGAGGGAACTCACCATGATGACCGGCATCGGTCGTCCACGCATGAGTTTCTCGAGAAAGGTGAGCCCATCCATTTTTGGCATTTCCACATCCAGCGTCAGGACATCGGGATTGAGCGTCTTGATTTTCTCTCGCGCCACATAGGGATCCGGAGCACTGCCGATCACCTCGATCGTTGGATCCTTTGAAAGCAATTCGGCCAACACTTGTCGCATGAGGGCTGAATCGTCGATGATCAGGACCCGTATTTTTTTCATAGTCTCCCTCGTATCTGATCAACGTGATGCACCCGCGTCCGGAGTCGAGAACTTCGATCGGCGAATGAGACACTGTGCTCAGAACAACGTGATGTTGTCCTTGGTTGCCGTCGGTTCGACTTCGATCCGGTGTTGGTATTCGGTTTCCCGTTCGAAGATCGTCCGATTTTTCACTCGTTCGATCTTCTTCATCAGAACTCGCCCTGAATCCGTAAAGTAATACACTTTCCGTGGGAACACATCGCCTAGATCACTTTTTGCAATTGTGTACCCTTCGTTTTTGAGGAAATGTAGGACCCATTCCGTATTTCTGGCTCCGACATCAATATTGCCTTCGTAGATCTTCCCGGCACCGAACAATTTGACTTCCAAGCGATGCTTCATCCCGCCGCGTTTCAAGATTTCATTGATCAGTTGTTCCATGGCAAAGGAGCCATACCGTGTAGACTCCCCTCCCCAGGCATCGCCAGACTGATGCTCTTTCGGCGCCGGGAGCATGAAATGATTCATGCCGCCGACTTTTGCAACCGGATCACGAATGCAGGCCGAAATGCAGGAGCCGAGCACGGTATAGACCACCATGGGTTCCCGGCTGACAAAAAACTCGCCCGGCAGAATGCAGGCAATCTCGGTCAGGAAACGATTATCGTGCATCCGCCGGATATGGGAGAACGTGTCAAGATTGACTGCGGCCATTCCGATTAGCCTTCCTTCCAGTAGATGGTCGGCGCAAGGGTCTTGAATGGGTGGGAGACCCATTGGAGGCTTTCTGAGTGGCCGATGAAGAGATGTCCGCCTGGTTTCAGATGATGATAAAACTTGTTGACCAGACGTTCCTGCGTCGGGCGATCGAAATAGATCATCACATTCCGGCAGAAGATCAGATCCAAAGGCGCTTTAATGGGAAAGCGATCATCCATCAAATTCATCCGCCGAAACTTGATGATCTCCGAGAGATGCGGTTTGACTTTCACGAGCCCTGCGCTGTCGCCGCGTCCGTGAAGGAAATGCCGTTTTACGACTTCCGCCGGCACATCGCGGAGGCGTTCCTCCGCATACAGGCCCTTGGCGGCATGGGCCAATACACGGGTGGAGATGTCTGAGGCCAGAATTTCAAAGTTCCACAAGGCCGGGTTCTTGACGGCGTCGTGCAGCGTCATGGCGATGGTATAGGGCTCCTCGCCGGTGGAACAGGCGGAAGACCAGATGCGGATGTGTTTTTCCTGTTGCAGTGTGGGAAGAATGCGCTCGCGAAGAAAGTCGAAATGCTTGGGTTCGCGGAAAAAATCCGTTTTGTTCGTGGAGAGCAGGTCCAGCATTCGGGTGAATTCTTCGCCGCTGTCGTCCTGAGTCACGTACTGATAGTAGGAATCGAAGCTCTCCAGTTGGAGGTCGCGCAAGCGCTTCGTGAGGCGGGATACCACCAGGGATTGCTTGCTGTCCCCCAATGAAATGCCGCTTTCGTCATACAACAAGGTACGGATTTGCTCATATTCCTGTGTCGTAATGGCGTAGTCCATCGTGTTAGCTCCGGTACCAGACAAACAGCATTAAATAGACCAGATAGGCCGTGATCATGGTGCCGCTGAACGTCCAGACGAGCGCATTCCCCATGCGGCGATGGGTGGTCATGCCGGCGACCATGGCTCCGACACTTCCATATCGAAGGCGATGCAGGCCCATATACAGATTGTAGGCGCCTAGTCCTATGGTCGTGATCGCGAACAACATGTGTGTCACAAAGATTGGGACATAGACCGTCCAATAGGCGCTATCAGGGCCTTTGAACGATTCACGGCCGAAGATTGCTTGTTTCAGGACGTAGGCCACCAGCCAGATACCGATGATCGTGCACCCCACGATCATGCGATGGGAGTGATGATTCACATCATGGGATTTGGCTGCTCGAACCCCCGCCAAGACGACGAGATACGCGACCGTCAAACTGGAGAGGACGAGATACCAAAGCGTCGTTTTAAGATCCATGATCCGTCCCTGGGCTAGAGGTGGATTCAATCGAAACCGGCTCAGGCGCTGGGCCTTGAGCGTATTGTCACACGCAATTCCGCATGGAACAGGTTCTGAGGCTGCTGCGGGAATGGACAACTACTGCCCATCCCCGCAGCCCCGGACCTAGAATTCCTCGAAATCGTCATCTTTCTTACGGCGATCGTGACCATTCCCGGCCGCCACACCGACCGGGGCTTTGGCCTCCCCCGCTTTGGACGAGAATACCGGCTTTTTAAGGGCCGGTTTGGGGGCGCCACCAGCCTTGACCGTTGGCTTCCCGGTCGCAGGTCGCGTCGGCGATGCCTGCTGGGCTCCTTCCTCGTCAACCTTGAACACTTCAACCTGACGCATGAGTTCCTGCGCCTGGTCTTTCATCGACTGGCTGGCCGACGTCGTTTCTTCAACCAACGCCGCGTTCTGCTGCGTCGTCTCGTCCATCTGCATGATGGCCTTGTTGACCTGGTCGATCCCCTGGGCCTGCTCCTGGGACGCCGCGGTGATTTCAGCAATGATGTCCGTGACGCGCTTGACTGAGCTGACAATCTCTTCCAGCGTCTTGCCGGATTGATTGACCAGTTCGCTGCCGTCGTTCACGCGTTGGATGGACTCGTTGATCAATCCTTTAATTTCCTTGGCAGCCGTCGCCGACCGCTGTGCCAGGTTACGGACTTCGGCGGCCACGACCGCAAACCCGCGACCATGTTCCCCTGCCCTGGCCGCCTCGACGGCGGCATTCAAGGCCAGCAGGTTGGTCTGGAAAGCGATCTCGTCGATGACCGTGATAATGTCCGCAATCTTTTTGCTGCTCTTGTTGATCTCTCCCATGGCTTCGACGGCACGGACCGTGACGGACCCGCCCTTGTCGGCGATGTCGCGTGCGGCAATCGCCAGCTGGTTAGCCTGTTTCGCATTGTCGGCATTTTGCTTTACGGTCGAGGTCATCTCTTCCATAGAAGCCGACGTCTGCTCCAACGCACTGGCTTGCTCAGACGTGCGCTGAGAAAGATCCTCGTTGCCCTTGGTGATCTCCTCCGCGCCGGCGGTGACACTTTCCGCGCCGCCGCGCACGGTCGAGATCGCGGTACTCAACGTATTCATCGCACCGTTCAGGCTGGCCTTCATTTGCTCGAACTCACCCTGATAGGTCCCCGTCATGGTCTTGGTGAGATCGTTGGCCGCCATCGCTGTGAGCACCATCTGAGCCTCATGCAAGGGCGTCACGACGGCATCGAGCATCTTATTCACGCCTTCGGAGAGCGTCTTAAAGAAGCCGTCAAAATCCGCCGCATTAATGCGTTCTGAAAGCTGTCCGGCCGCTGCCGCACCGATGAGCTTGTCGATTTCGATCTGCGCCTTCTTCTGGGCGCTGACATCGGCCCACTCGACCACGTTCCCGAGGTACTCGCCCTTTTCACCCATGATGGCCGCGACCGCAAGGTCGAGCGTCAATGGCCCGATCTTGATTTCTGTTCGGTACGGCAAGTTCTGCGGGTTGTCGAGCAAACGGCGTTGGTGCGCTGGATTCTTGTGGTACTGGTCGACGTTCGACCCGATGACTTTGGCGACGGAGAACCCGGGCATGACTTTTTGAATATCGGATTCTAACCGGCGCAATGTGGTGACAGACTGGTTATTGGCATACACGATGGTGTAGGTGCGATCGCACACGAGCACGTTTGATCGTGCATTGTCGAGAGATGCTTTGAGCCGGGACATTTCGGTTTCGAGTCTGCGCTTCTCGGTGACATCGGCCCACTCCAACGCATTCCCCAAGTACTCGCCCGTGGGGCTCATAATGGCCGTGACTAAGAGGCTGAGGGTTAACGGCCCGATGTGAATATCCGCGCGATGCGGCATGTTGGCAGGGTTCGACAAAATCCGACGCTGTTTGCTCGGGTCCACGTGAAAGTCATCAATGCAGGTGCCGATGATTGCGGACGCACTGAACTTCGGCAGCACTTTCTTGATTTCTGACTCGAGAGTGGTGAGCGTCTTTTGCGCCGTCGAGTTGGCATACGTGATCACCAGATTGCGATCGCACAGCAGAATGTTGTTCTGCGATTGATCGAGGGCCCCCAGGTAGAATCCCAGCATGTCCGTTCCAGCAGAGGCGCCCTTCTTTTCTTTTGCCTTACTCATCGTCTTCTCTCCTTGTGTGGATTGTGCACGCTCTGCTCCAGCAAGCATGAGGGTCTTGATCGCTCCGTAGGCCTCGGTCCAGGCTTGCTTCACCTGGGGTGTCCATGCCGATCCGGCCACTTCACCGAGAACGGCCAGAAGATTTTCTCCGACTGCATCGTAATGGGCCGGCTGCACACCGTACCCCACATGCCTGGCTCCCATGTCCTGCAGGACAGGGGTGAGTTTCTCGGGGCGGCGGATGTTCTGAATCACTAAGACTAAGGACGCCAAGAGCTTCTTTTTTTGTTCCTTGATCGAGGTCTTCTTAAACAGGGGCTTCACTGCCGGGTACTTTTTGAATAGCCGCTCATAAAAGCGGGACACCAACTCTTCTCCCTTGGGGGCAACAAGCTGAAAACTGGACTCTAATAATTCAACATTCAATGCCATGTCCTGGTCTCCCTTGGTTCGAGTAATTAGGCTGCAGCTTTCGTCGCTTCTTGCATATCGCCATCGGTCAACAGACGATCCATATCTAACAATGCCACCAACTTGTCGCCGGCCTTGCCGATGCCGTTTAAGAAGCTCACGTCCACCTGCGCTCCGAACTGCGGAGCGGGTTGGATGTCCTTCTTGTCGATATCCAAGACGTCTGACACTGCATCCACCACGAGTCCCATGATTTTTTCTTTCACGACCACAACCACGATGACCGTGAACATGGTGTATTCGATTGTCGGCATGCCGAACTTCGTCCTGAGCTCCACGATCGGAACGATGGTGCCGCGCAAATTCAGCACGCCCTTGATGTGAGCCGGCGTATTGGGAATGCGCGTGACGGCGGTATACCCTTTAATCTCCTGAACTCGGAGGATGTCGACTCCGTACAGTTCTTCCCCCAGCTGGAAGGTCAGGAATTGACTACCGTCCGTCGTGAGCCCGATTTGTTGATTCGAATCTTTTCCTGTCAATTCCTGTGTCGCCATCGTAGCCTCCTCGCCCGGTTCGTGGAATCGTTCTCGTCGATCTTGTCTAGAGCTCTGCCTCTACGCCGCCTTTGCCGTGCCTTCCCGCGCAATGTTGAGCAATCCGCGGACGTCCAAAATAAAGCCGACGGTGCCGTCGCCGAGAATGGTCGCCCCGGCCACCCCTTCGATTTTCCGGAAGTTCTGTTCCATACTCTTGATCACGACCTGTTGTTGTCCGAGAATTTCATCGACCATGACCGCGACGCGTTCACCCTCCGTTTCGAGTATCAACAGTATCGCCTTGGTGGGATCCGAGATTTCCGGCTCCAACTGAAACACCTCATACAAACGCATAAGGGGAAGATAGGTGCCGCGCACATTGACCAACTCCCCTTTTCCGATGAGGGTCTTGAGCATCTCGCGCTTAGGCTGAATCGATTCGAGAATCGACAAGAGCGGAACGATGTACGTGTCCCGACCGACCCGGACGGTCATGCCCTCGATGATTGCGAGCGTGAGCGGGAGCTTGAGGGTAAAGGTGGTGCCTTTGCCCGTGACGGTCTTGATGCTGACCGTTCCGCCCAGCCCTTCCAGGTTTCGCTTCACCACGTCCATGCCGACGCCTCGACCAGACACATCGGTGATCTTGTCAGCGGTGGAGAAGCCCGGCTTAAAGATCAGCATCCAGATCTGCTCATCCGACAGTTTGTCGGATTCCGCAATCAATCCCTGCTTGAGCCCCTTCGCGACAATCTTGTCGCGATTCAGCCCGCGCCCGTCATCTTCCACCGTAATGCAAATGCTGCCGCCTTCGTGAAAGGCGTTGAGGCGAATGATGCCTTGTTCCGCTTTGCCGGCAGCGAGACGCTCGTCGGGCGGTTCTAAGCCATGATCCGCCGAATTGCGGACAAGGTGAGTCAAGGGATCGCCGATCGATTCGATCACGGTCTTGTCGAGTTCGGTCTCTTCTCCGGATAGGATCAATTGAATCTTCTTTCCGGATTTACCCGACAAGTCGCGCACCAGACGCGGGAATCTGCTGAATGCATTGCCGATAGGGACCATGCGGATCCCCATGACGCGCTCCTGGATCTCGCGTGTATTCCGTTCCAGTTGTGCGACGCGCTCCAGTAAGACGGGCAGTTGGTTCATCTCAAAGCGAGAACCGAGATCGCTCAGCATCGACTGGGTAATGACCAATTCTCCGACCAAGTTAATGAGACGATCGATTTTGACGGTATCGACCCGGATCGACGGAGTTTCCGCCTTCTTCGCCGGAGCGGTGCTTTCAGACTGCTTCTTGAGTGCCTCGGAGATCTGCTCCGGCGTGGCCATTTTCTGTTCGACCAGAATTTCGCCAACCTTTTTTTGCTGGGATAACGCTTGATTCAGCTGAGACTGTGACACCACACCGGTTTCGACCAGGATTTCGCCCAATGGCTTTGCGCCGTCGGACGCAACGTGGGTGATGTGCTCGGCGACCGGACTCTCCACAATCGTCAGGATGCTGTCCTCGCGCACGAAATCGAAGACAGCTTCGATGACTTTGAGATCCTTGACGGTTTCCAGATCGAGGGTCCACCCGAGGTAACAGAGTTCGGCATCCAATTCAGCCAGTGCCGGCAACCGACTGGCATCCAAGACCAGATGTGTCAGAGTGCCCAGCCCAGCCAGTTCCTTGATGAATTGACCAGGATCCAATCCCCGTTGGAACAGATACCCTGGTGGCACCCAGGTAATGGTATAGCGGTGCATGCCCGGAGCATGTGCTTGGGGAGCAGCTGCGGAGACGGTCGCGGCTTGTCCTGCAGATGATCCGCCTTGGCACGCTTCGAGTCTGACACTCAAAGCTTCGACGTGGGCCGCGTCGGGTGATTCTCCCGCACGCGCGCAATCAATTAGCGTTTTGAGACAATCCAGTGACTGCAGCAGGATGTCTGTGATCTCGACCGTCACCACCATCTGACTGCTGCGTAACTGATCCAATACGGATTCCATCTTGTGCGTGAACTGAGAGACGGCGGTGAAACCGAACATCCCGCTGTTGCCCTTGATGGAATGCGCTCCGCGAAAAATGCGGTTCAGCAGATCGATGTCGTCAGGTCGCTGCTCGAGCTGAAGCAATCCCTCTTCGATGGTCGTCAGGTGTTCCTGCGATTCTTCGAAAAAGGCATCTTTGAATTGTGAGAGGTCAGTGCTCATGTTTCCCCTGCTTCTGTATCGCTGGTACCGTCGGCTCGTTCACATAGGCTGTCAGATGGCTACTTATCCAGGCAGCACCTTCTTAATCACGGCCATCATCTGTTCCGGATTGAAGGGCTTCACGATCCAGCCGGTGGCGCCTGCGGCCTGGCCTGCCTTCTTCTTGTCATCGGAGGCTTCCGTAGTCAGCATCAAGATGGGCGTGAACTTGAGCGCCGGCATCTTCCTGATCTCCTTGATTAGGGTGATGCCGTCCATCTCCGGCATGTTCAGGTCGGTGACGACGAGGTCTGGCTTGGCTCCGCCGGTCACCTTGCCGACCGCCTCTTTGCCATTGCCGGCTTCCACCACCTGATAGCCTGCGCTGGTCAGGGTGAATGCCACCATCTGCCGCATTGTGGGAGAATCATCGACAACCAACACCGTTTTCGCCATGGCGCACTCCTTAATTCTTCTGATGATCCGACGTTACTTAAAACAACGTGACATTGGTGTCTTCTACAGGGGCTCTCCCTTGGGATGGCGCAGGGACGTACCCGATTGCAGCCCGGTGAAATACCGAGCGTTCTTCTTCCATCGTATAGCTGCGGTCAAGCTTTGCAAGGAAATCCATTTTACTGACGACCTGGTCATGGGACTGGCCCTGGATCAAGGCATCCATGACCGCGCGAACCTCAGTGAGCGGTTGAATCACATGCTCTAGTTTTTGCCTTGTGATGTCCTGAAATTGGAGGGCCATGATGATTTGGCCGACATCTCGCGCCAGTTCATCGGCATGGGATTTTGACGTCATCACGGCATCCTTCAGCGAATTGTTACGATCGGCTAGGCCCCGGGTCATCTGATCGAGCCGATGTTTTGTCCCCAGGGTTTTGCTCAAATCCACCGACGCGAGACTCTCCACGGTGCTCATGGCCAATGCCGTGTTTTTCTCTACGTTCTTCACGAGACTGTTGATGCTGTTGGCCGCTTGCCCTGAGCGATTCGCCAGTTTGGCGACCTCATCGGCCACGACGGCGAACCCACGGCCATGCTCTCCGGCCCGGGCGGCTTCGATCGCGGCGTTGAGGGCCAGCAAGCGTGTCTGATCGGCAATAAACTCAATTTCGCTGATCATCCCGGTAATCGCTTTGGTACTCCGCTCGACCTCGTCCATAATGGTTGCAATCTGAAGGGCCATTTCCGATGACTTCATCACGTCACCGACAAACCCTTCCAGCATCGTATCGGCGGTCTTGAGGACCGTGTCCACGCTCATTTCACCGTCGCCGAACAGATGCGCGGATTGATTGGCTTGCTCGGTCGCTCGGGCGGCAATCATGCCGAATCGTTGTCCCAAATCGGTCGCGGCCTGCTCCGTCTGCTCGATCACACTTTTCATCTGAGCGTTCAGTACTTGTACAAGCGGCAGCGTCGATTGCCCAAGTTGCTCCCACGCCATGGTACGCTTCGCACGTTCCTTCAGCATGGCCTCATGTGTGATCTGCAATGCTTCTCTGGCTGAGGCCATCTGTCGTTGACACCACAACCATGAAAGACACGCACCGACCACGAACGCTCCCAAGAATAGCGGCAAGTATAAAATCATTGCTGACGTTTCCCGTACATCATGACGAAATCAGACAGTCGTTACGCACCCAGTTCGGCCATGCGCGCCCGCAGCGCATCCGTCATTCCCGTCAACACCATGCGCTCCGACCGACGGATGGCAATCAGCAGTTGAATCGCTGACGCATCCAGTTTGTCGACCTCGGACAGATCCAGCTCGATTTGTGGATGCGTCGCTCCTGCCTGCTTAATCTCCCCGTGCAGAGTGCCAACTTCAAAAATTGTTAAGTCACCAGCAGGCTTGAGGGTCATGACAGTTCCTTTCAAGAAATGTCCTACTTCTAGGGTCTATCGGCCCGAACCCCGCGATTCTTAACACTTACGTGGCATGCCGTAATGCATCGTCCCACAAGACCTAGATCACTTCACTCCGAAGCACCAGCAGTTCTCAAAGCGGCTGGGCCGGAGTCCTCGCTCCGGGGAGCATCGAATCGAGATTGTCTCCAGTCAGATTTTTTTCCAGGACAATAATCTCGACCCGTCGGTTCTTCGTCCGTCCTTCGGGCGTATCATTGGTGGCGATTGGCTTGGAGTCCGCAAATCCGGTCGCGGAGAGATGGGATATCGGGATTTCGTAGAGCTCTGAGAAGATTCTTACAACCATGACGGCACGCAGGGCGGAGAGTTCCCAATTCGATGGAAATTGCGCCGTTCGTATCGGCACGTTGTCCGTGTGCCCCAAGATGCGCACATGGCGGTCCATTTCAATCAGGATTTCGGCCAACGCTTTTAGAAACGGTAAGGCTTCCGATCGCACCCGCGCCTCCCCGCTTCCGAACAGAATGGATTCCGGCAGGGAAATCATGATGGTGCCATTGCCGGTTTCCACAATCTTGATATCCGGCATTTCCAAGGCAAGGCTCGGATGGATTTTTCGCAAGATTTCTTTCATTCGCCGAATAACCGGTTCGTTGGCACTCGACATATCGGGATTGATCATCTTTGGCTTCGCGTCGCCAACGGTAAAGGGTAATCGGCTGGAGGGCGTGCTGTTTACCGGATTTAACGCCGCTTTGATGGAGTCGCTGACCGTTCGATATTTGCCTTCGTTGACCGATGACACGGAATACATCACGACAAAAAAGGCGAACAGCAGCGTAATGAAGTCCGCATAGGACACCAGCCAGCGTTCGTGGTTTTCGTGTTCTTCGTGTTTCTTTTTTGCCATCGGATACTCGTGAATCGTGGCTCGTGAAAGGGGACGCGTTTCAACCGGGAAACGAGATCGGCTTCACGCACGACAAACAACGTTATTTCTTGTCGTCTTTCGTCCGTTCATGTGGAGGGAGGAAACTTTCGAGTTTTTCCTGCAGCAGGCGGGGATTTTCTCCCTGAGCCAGGCCGACGAGCCCCATAATCACCATGTTCCGCAATCCGGCTTCTTCCTTCAGCTTAAACTTCATCTTGTTGCCGATCGGCAGGAAGAATAGATTGGCTGCGCCGACACCGTAGACCGTCGCCACGAATGCCACCGCAATACCGCCGCCGAGTTTTGATGGGTCGGCCAGGTTTTCCATCACGTGAATCAACCCGAGCACGGCGCCAAGAATTCCGACGGTCGGTGCGTATCCACCGGCGGCTTCCCACACCTTGGCCGCATGGACCCCTTCTTCTTCATGGTGCTCGACCTCAATTTCCAAGATTTCTTGGATGAGCTTCGGGTCGGTCCCGTCGACGATGAGCTGCACGCCCTTCTTGAAAAATGGGTCGTGCAAATCCTTTATTTTCCCCTCCAAGGCCAGCAAACCCTGTTTGCGTGACACGTTGGCGAGGTCCAGGATCTGAGTAATGGTTCCCTTGACGTCGTGAGGGGGATTGGTCAGCGCCAGCGTGACCATACTGATGGATTTCAAGACGACGGAGAGCGGGTTTTGCACACAACACGCGCCGATCGTTCCACCCATCACGATGATGAACGCGGTGAGTTGGAGCACCGACCCGACATGACCGCCTTCGAGCGCCTGGCCACCCAGGATGGACCCGATCGCGATGACGACACCTAAGATTGTTGCGATATCCACTGGTCGATTACCTCACCACCGCTTCTGAATGCCGTGTATCGACTGTACCCAGAATGGTGGGCTTGCGCCTCTCGGAAGCACTCTGATAGCGTGCGATCGAGTCACAATTCTGTTGCATGGAGGTGCTCTTGTGGGTCCTGCCGATAGCTTGATGCTTGATGCCAAACAAGCGATTCTCGATGAGCAGCATCGGAAATTTCAGGTCCTGCAGAAGGAAGGGCGCTGGCCCGAAGCCATGCAACAATTTCATGTCACCCTGACGTGTGCATCGGACGTGTTGACGGAATCATTACAGTTGCTTGAGCGCGTCCTGGAGACCAGGAATCGACAACGCTCGGATCCCCCGCCCGATTCTCATCCGCTGAGTTCCTAAGTGGAGGCCGAGAGGGGGATCATCCGCCCTCCCGGTACCCCGCTTGCTCTTCGTTTCGGTCTCATCAAGCCGCTTCACGAGCCAGAAGCAGTCGGCTCAGATCCACCAGGATCAGGAGCCGGTCATCAATCCGTCCTACTCCCTGGGTGAATTCCGCACCGGCTATCGTCCCGACTGAGGGCGGCGGCTCGATCGCACTCCTCGGCACCCGCAACACTTCCTCCACTGAATCGACGACTAGTCCGACCAGGCGGGCCTGCACCGATACCACCACAATTCGAGTCTGAGTGGTCTGTTGAGCCCCGCTGAGGCCGAACAGTTTTCGCAAATCCAGCACGGGAATAATGCGGCCTCGAAGATTGATGACCCCCTCCACATAGGGGGGAGTCTTCGGAACACGCGTGACCTCCACAATCCGGTTGATCTCCTGCACGCTCAGGACATCGACCGCAAACTCCTCACTTCCGATCCGGCAGATCACGAACTGCAGGAGATCGTCTGCCGCATTTTCCCCCAGGCTATCCACGCTCATGTCCGGATCCGCGTGATACTGGGATTTGACCTGTTGTTTAGTGGCACCCATGCTGAGCTCCTTCTCGTGCTTGGCGACTTAGATCTTGAAGCCACCCACGATTCCCTGCAGCTCCACCGCCAACTGACTGAGATCCTGGCTCGCCTTGGCCGACTCATGAGCGCCGGAGGACGACTCTTTGGTAACCTTCGCCACATTTTCGATGTCGCTGGCGATTTGCTGCGTCGCGACGGATTGCTCCTCCGAAGCCACGGCAATTTGTCGAATCATATCGGCGCTCTCCGAAACCATGCGCACGATTTGAGACAGGGCCTCGCCGGTCTTATTCACCAGATCCACACCCGCGGTGACTTTCTGCGTTCCCTGCTGCATCGAGTCCACCGCTCCCCGTGTATCCTGCTGAATCTGGCGGATCATGTCGCCGATTTCCTTCGTGGCTTTGGTCGTCCGTTCAGCCAATTTCCGGACTTCATCGGCGACCACCGCAAATCCACGACCCTGCTCACCGGCTCGCGCCGCTTCGATCGCAGCGTTCAACGCCAGCAAGTTGGTCTGATCGGCAATGTCTTCAATCGTTCGCACGATTTCTCCGATTTGATCGGAGGACTTCCCGAGGTCGGAAATGATCGTCGCCGAATTGGAGACCGCTTCAGACAACTGCTGCATACCGGAAATCGTGCTCGAGACCACCGTACCGCCCTCTTGAGCAGTCTTGACCGTATCTTGCGCCAAACTTGCCGCTTTGCCAGAGTTTTGCGCAACTTGGCCGACGGTGGCGTTCATCTCCTCCACCGCGGCGGCCGTCTGAGAGGCGCGCGACGTTAAGGTGTCGGTGCCCTTAGAGATCTCTTCAGCAGTAGCGGACAATTCGACCGATGCCGAAGCAACTTTATCCGTCACATGCGCGACCTTCTTAATCATCAGCTGCAGTTTTTCGATGAACTCATTGAAATACTGCCCCATGTGAGCGATTTCGTCGCTCCCCTCAGCCGGCACACGCTTGGTGAGGTCACCCTCGCCCTTGGCAATGTCGCGCGAGATGTCGCTCATTTTTGCCAGCGGCTGCAGTACGATGCTGCGGAGCAAAGCATAGGTAACGAGCATGATCAGCACAACAACCCCGACCATCAGTCCACCGGTTTGCCACATCGATTTGCTCGACAGTGCGATGGCTGGTCCCATGGGCAGAGCGACGCTCAGCATACCCAGAGTGTCACCGATCTGATTGCTGGTGTGACAGCTGATGCAGGCGGCCGAACTGGCCTTATCTACCATCGCCCGACGGAAGGTCGGAACCCCGTTGACTTCGTCTCGGCGAGCATAACTTTCGGCCCCGCCCATGATGGCTCGGATGGCTTCGTTTTCGAAATTATCCTTCGGTGAGTTGCCTGGATTCATCGGATTCTGACTCACCAGTCTCGCGCTATACAGGCCACCTCTCGTGGCTTCCTCACCCATTTCTCTGATTGCGGTCGCTGGAATCGGAATCGCATCCACATTCCCGGTATGTTCTTTCAGGACTTGAATATCCGCCCCCGCCTTCATTTTCTTCAGCTTGGCGACATAGTTGCTGGCGATGTAGGCGCGTCCGATTTGTATTTGTTGCGACAGCACTTGAGCACGCCCAGTCAACATGACATCCATCTTGTTTTCTTCTTGCTGATACAAGACGACGAGGCCGATGCCGATTGCGACAAACGCCGCCATCATAATCGACAGGACAAACTTCGGCCCGATGGTCATCCCCTTCATCATGCTGCCCATAATGCCTCCTACCTCTCCAGTTGTGAACGAGTGAATTGCGTCCCTTGTTACACCATGTTCATGATTTCGCCGATGACTTTGGAGAGCGAAACCACTTTCTCTGCACACCCGGCTTCCACCACGGCCTTCGGCATCCCATACACCACACTCGACGCTTCATCTTGCGCGACCGTTCGTCCCTTCGCCGCTTTGATCGCCCGCATGCCCTCCAACCCATCGTGTCCCATGCCCGTTAGAATCACACCGATCGTCCGCTCTCCATACAGAGCTGCCACGGATTGCATCATGATGTCCGCACAGGGCGCGTGAGGATGGTTCTCCACATTGGGGGAAAGCTTCACGACGGAGCTGGTAATGCTTTTTTTGACGACCCGGAACTGCAGGCCACCCGGCGCCACGAGAACGCGGCCTGGTTTGACTTCATCTCCATCGACGGCTTCTCGTACTTCAAGCGCACAGAGGTTGTTCAGTCGTTCGGCAAAAGGCTTGGTGAACGATTTCGGCATGTGTTGCACGATGACGATGCCGGCCGGGCAATCCGCCGGAATCGTCGGCATGATTTCAAACAGCGCTTGCGGCCCTCCCGTGGAGCAGCCGATCGCAATGATCTTGGAGCCGCGGGTCATGCTCACGGAGAGGCTGCTCAACGCCTTGGTCGGCAGGGCCACCGATTTGGCTCCTCCTATCAGAGGAACCTTCTTCAATTTCGCACCGGCATATCTGGCAGCCAGGACCTTGGGCACCAAGAGGTTTTGTATTTCAGTGATTTTAGAGGCCACGCCATCCAGCTGTTTGGGCACAAAATCGATCGCTCCCCACTCCAGGGCCTGCAGAGTCTCTTGAGCGCCCTCGACGGTGATGGAACTCACCATGATGACCGGCACCGGATGTTTCGCCATGATCTGCTGTAACGCTTGAAGCCCCGTCATGCCTGGCATTTCCACATCCATGGTGACGACGTCCGGTTTCAGTTGCAGGACCTGTTGAACAGCTTCTTCACCGTTCCGTGCGACGCCCACTACCTGAATCTGTTTGTTTGCTTCCAGCATGCTGGACAGACTTTTGCGCATGAATGCGGAATCGTCCACGACCAACACTCGCACCCGATTTGTTCCGCTCTGTGTTTCTGGAAGTGCCATACGCTCCTGCCCGATACATCGGCTACCTCCGGCCAAAGCTTGAATAGGCCGGTGTCCCACTTGCCTGTCGCGAATCGTTTTCTTTAGGCCGCTTTGCTCCCCGACGTTTTATTCGCGTCGAGATGATAGGCGAGTTTCTCGCCCAGCATCTTGGCGTCAAATTTAGTGATGTAGTCGGTCGCTCCGACGGCTTTCCCCTTCTCCATGTTGCACGCGCCGGTTAAGGAGGAGTGCAACATGACTGGGAGATGCGCCAATCTCGGATCCGCGCGAATATGCTTGGTCAGGGTGAACCCATCCATTTCAGGCATCTCAATGTCACTGAGGATGCATTGAATCTGATCCACTTGCTCCTTGCCTTCTGCCGTGGCCTGATCCGCTAGGGCTTCGAGCTTTTTCCAGGCCTCACCGCCGGTCGTCGCCATGATGTAAGACATCTCGAGGCGCTCCAACGCCTTGCGGATCTGCGTCCGCGCCACGGAAGAATCGTCGGCGAACAGTATGCATTTGGATTTCAAGCCGGGTGCGGAGACCATGCCGGCAAACACTTCATCATCGGAACGCGGGCAAATGTCGTTGAGAACCTTTTCAACGTCCAGGATCAGGACCATCCGTCCGTCCTCCAGCATCGTGACGGCGGTGACCGCGCCTTTGTTATTTTCCCGGACGATGGCGGGAGGGGTCTTAATGGCGGACCAGGAAAAGCGAATGATGCGATCGACGCCGGCCACGAGAAACCCTTGTAAGGTTCCGTTGTACTCGGACACGATCAGATAGGGATGGGTGCCCGGCGCACCTCCCACCTGCCCCTCGTTCTCCGAGCCGAGCCCCAAACTGCGCTTGAGGCCCACCACCGGCACCATAATTCCACGAATGTTGGCCATGCCCACGATACGGCTATCCGCTTCCGGAATCTGGGTAAGTGCCGGCAATTTCATTACTTCCCGAACCTTAAATACGTTGATGCCGAAGATTTCGTTGGTCCCGAGTTTGAACAGAAGCAACTCCATCTGATTGGCGCCGGCCAGTCGGGTGCGTGCATCGATTTCATTGATGAGAGTGGACATACTTCCTCCGCTTCTTTCCTTCTCGACCCCTGTTCCTCACGCGTCGATCATCTTCGAATGACCAGGCGACAGACACCAGCCTGGGCACGTCACATCAGGCTGCAATCCCGGAGTTGTGCCAGGCCTGAGCATTCTGCACCAACTCTGACGTATCCAAGATCAACACGACCTTGCCTTCTCCGGTGATCGTCGCGCCGGACACACCCTTGACGGTTTCCAGGTAATCCCAAATGGACTTGATGACGACTTCTTCCTGTGACCGCAATTCATCGACGACCACCCCGACCCGGCGATCGCCTAACGCGGCCACCACGACGTAGAAGCGCTCTCGCTCCGCGTCCGTGGGAATGTCGAACTCTTGGGCCAGCCGGATCAACGGCAGAACGCGGTCGCGTAAATGCAGCACTTCGCGTCCATTGATCGTCTTGATGTCATGGCGGGAAATGCGAACAGCTTCGATGACGGTGCTCAACGGAATGGCGAAGATGGATCGCTCGACCTCAACCATTAATGCTTGGATGATGGCGATGGTCAACGGCAGTTTGATGATGATCTGGCTGCCCTTGCCAACCTCGGACTCGAGATCGACGGTTCCGTTGATCTTCCGGATATTCGTCCGCACGACATCCATGCCTACGCCGCGTCCGGACACATCCGTGACCTGCTCGGCGGTGCTGAACCCGGGCAGAAAAATAAGATTGAGGATCTCGCGGTGCTCCATGGCCGCCAACTCGGCTTCACTGATCAGTCCTTTGGCGAGTGCTTTCGCCTTGATCTTTTCCACCTGAATTCCGCGGCCGTCGTCGTTGATACGGATAACAATACTGTTTCCTTCTTGACTGGCGGCAATCGTCAATTGGCCTTCGCCTGGTTTCCCTTTGGCCTGGCGTTCCGCCGGCGTTTCTATGCCATGGTCGATCGCGTTGCGCACCAAGTGCACCAGAGGATCGCCGACTTCATCGGCCACGGACTTATCGAGTTCTGTTTCCTCTCCGCGCATCTCCAGATGGACTTGCTTATTAAGTTTCTGGGAGAGGTCGCGGACCATACGCGGGAGCTTGGCGAAGACCTTCTTGATCGGCAGCATGCGGGTTTTCATCACGGCCAATTGTAAATCGGTCGTCACAAGATTGAGCTGCGCGAGTGTCTCGCTCAGGACACGCACCTGCGGGTCGGATTCATGATTCTGCTCCAACTGCGTTCCGATCTTAATCAAGCGGTTACGCCCGAGCACCAATTCGCCGACCAGATTCATCACGCTATCGAGCCGCTTGGTTTCCACGCGAATCGTGGCGTCTTCTTCCGCTGGTTTCGGCTGTTTTTCCTGTTTGTGGAGCGCTTGATCCAGCGCCCGTTCCGTAATCGCCTTGGCCTGTAGAAGAATTTCGCCCAAGGGTGTCTTCGGCTCGGGCTGATGTTGTTGCGCGTTGAGCGCATCCAGCACCTGGTCCTTCGAGGCAAACCCTTCATTCACCAGAATCTCCCCCAGTGTCGGCGGCTGCGCAGCGGCTAGTTCACTTGCCGCTGCAAGGGCTTCCATTGATGGCGCAGCGCTAGGTGCGACTGGGGCGGCAGAGGTGGCCTGGGCAGGTGCGGTGCCGCTGAGAATCGCATCCAACTTCGCCGCGATCACTTGAGTTGGAGTATGGTTGTCGGTTCCCGACTCTCGAATGTCGGCCATGATCGCTTTGATGACGTCGATGGTTTCAAGGATGACGCTGATGATCGTCGGACTGACAGCCATTTCGGCTTGGCGAAGCTTGTTGAGAATATTTTCTCCGCGATGCGCGACGTCCACTAAGTGGTTGAATCCGAGGAAGCCGGCCGACCCCTTCATGCTATGCATGGCACGAAAGATTTCGTTCAGCAGATCCGTGTTGTTCGGATCACTCTCGAGTGTGACGAACCGTTGATCCAAGACTTCCAGCATCTCATTGGATTCAGTGAGAAAGTCGTTGAGGATCTCCTGCATTTCATCGCTCATAACCCCACCTCAGTTAAAACCAAATTGCTTCAGTATTTCGTCGGCCAGATCTTGATTCATGGACGTGTTCTTGGTCGCTTCGAGTTGTTTCAGCATTTCATTGGCTTTGCCCTGATCATTTTTGGCAACCTGTTTTTGATAGGGGCCGAAGACCACCACGAGTTGCAGTAACTTGTGCTCCACTTCATCCAAAATAGTGACCAGTTTATTCACGCTCTGCGCGACCAGATCTTGGAATGACAGGGCGGTCATAATGTCGAGCAGGCGTTTATCATCCTTGCTAAGATCCTGCGTAATTTTCTGCACCTGCTGGATGAGGTTCGGAGCGACGTTGGCTTGCTGAAGGGCGTGTGTCAGTTCTTTCAGCATCTTGCCGACCTGAACATGGTTATCCTGGATGGACTCCACCTCCAGCATGACCCGATGCGTTCCCTGTTCGGTTTGTGTCTTGAGATTCAGGAGGTGCGTCTGTGCTTGCGGAAGTTGTTGGGAGGAGGCGCTGACCGGCGCGCTGAATTCGGAGAGCGTCTTCATCGTGGTATCGATAAAGCGTGCTAATTCCCCGAGTTCCTCATACAACTTGGTGTCCGGAGCCACTTCTGTCGGCTCTTCATCATCGATCGGATCCTTGGCTTTTCCTGCCGGGCGTGATTGTCCCATCATGCTCCTCACCGGTTAGAGGCCGATTACTTGAAAATCTTGTTGATCTTCTCCTGCATCGTCTCGGCGGTGAACGGCTTGACGACGTAATTGCTGACGCCGGCCTGCACGGCCTCCATCAGATTCTCTTTCTGCGCTTCAGCCGTGACCATCAACACAGGGATCTTCTTCAACTTCTCGTCTGCGCGGATGGCGCGCAACATGTCGATTCCCATCATGACCGGCATGTTCCAATCTGAGACCACAAATCCATACGTATCCGCTTTCAGCTTCGTCAGCGCTTCCTGACCGTTTTCCGCTTCTTCCAAGTTATTGAAGCCGAGCTGCTTCAGGATATTTTTAACGATGCGTCGCATCGTGGACATGTCGTCGACGACGAGAATCTTCATATTCGGATCGGCTGGCATGACTCATCCTCCTTACGTTTTTTCATGAATGACGGAACGACCTGCGTGAATGGTTTTGAACAACCCCGCCGTGTCGTGCAGAGTTTCTGAGAATCCGATCATTAAGTACCCTTTGGGGCGCAGGGCATCACGGAGATCCGACACGATCTGTGCTTTCGCCTTGTCGTCGAAATAGATCAGGCAGTTGCGACAGAACACGATGTCCATGCCGCGGATGAGTTTGAGTCTGGGGCGGTCGTACAGGTTAATGTTCATGAACCGGACCATGCCTTTGACTTGCGGGACGAGCGTGTGCTCCTCCTTTTTCCCGGTGAAATACTTGACCAGCATGGCCGGCGGCACCTTGCGTAGGGAATGAGAACTGTAGGTGGCTCCCCGAGCGATAGTGAGGACGTTTTCACTGATGTCTGTCCCCAGAATATCGATGGTCCACCCCGCGAGCGGCGGGTAGTCGCGGAGGAGCAGCGCCAGAGTATAGGGCTCGTCCCCGCTCGAGCAGGCCGCGCTCCAAATGCGCAGTTGTTTCGTGGCGGCATTGGTTTTCATGACTTCCGGAATCATGACCTTCATGAAACTCTCGAGCTGCGCTTCGTCGCGGAAGAAGTATGTCTCGTTCGTCGTAATGACCGTATAGAGTTCCGTGACCTCACGATCACGAAAAGCGTCAAAGCGCAGAAAGTTCAAATACTTTTCGAAGGTCTCGCAACGACAGGCTTTCAGTCTCGGCAGGAGGCGACTCTCCAGCAAATACGTCTTATTGTCTTGGAAATGTATCCCCGTTTTCTCATAGATCAGATCTCGGAGTTGTTTGAAGGTGTCGGGGACTAGCTTGGGCTCCGGGACGTCTACTTTCCTCGCCGTATTTCCGTCGGCCATGAGATGCCCTCTCTTGCCTGCCTGGAGGCGGCACGGTTGATCTGCTGCTCGCCGGTCGTGTCCGGCCTCTCCGCATCAGACCAGCAGCCTCACTCTCGCGAAGGGGAGATCAATGCTGCTGAGTTCGGCTATGCATCCATTCATGAATATCGCGCCGGAGAAAGCGCCAGTGCTTCCCTATTTTGGAAGCCGGCAACTGTCCGAGACGCGCGAGCTTATACACCGTGGACTTTGGCACGCGCAGAAATCGCGCCACGTCCGAGACGGTGAGAATTTCGCTCTCAGAAGGTGATGCATTTTCGAGGTTCGCTGTGGTTGTTGCGACGGTGGTGTTGTTCATGACGGATATGGTATCGGTGGGCGCTGTCTCAAACTTTAGTTGCCGGTTCTTGAGTGATGCGCTTTAATAGGGAAGTCCAGATCGAGCGACGACCGGTAAGATACGAGAGGAATTCACCCGGGCGGGCTTATGTTTCTCGTTCGGCAGGCCGAAAGAAGAGCTGGCACACACACTTCGCGGGAGAGACCAGTCTGTATGGCAATCATCGTGTCGGTCGGTTCCGGCAAAGGCGGCGTGGGGAAAAGCGTGATTGCGGCCAATTTGTCGATGTTATTGGCCAAACAGGGCAAACGTGTCGTCCTGGCGGACCTGGATGTGGGCGGTGCGGACGCCCATATCTTATTTGGTATTTTGAACCCTCGCCTCACCTTGACGGATTTCATCGAACGACGGGTCGAAGGCCTCAAAGAGGTACTCCAGCCAGTCTCGGCGCATCCGTTTCTTCAACTGATTCCCGGAACCGGCGATACCCTGGCAACCGCAAATCTTCCCTACGCCAAGAAAAAGCGCCTGATCCGCCACTTCCGGCAGTTGGAAGCCGACGTCATCATTGCCGATATCGGAGCAGGCACCAGCTATCACGCGTTGGACTTTTTTCTCATGGCCGATCACTATGTGACGGTCGCCACCCCGGATCCGACCTCAGTGCTCGACTTGTATCGCTTTATTAAATTAGCCGCGATTCGCCGTGTGCTTTCGGCCTTCCTGTCGCGCGATTCCGTCACCGAGACCCTCTCAGATCGGGATTTCAGCAGTATTGAAGACGTCATCCAGGCGGTCAGCGACACGGACCCGAACGCCCGTGAGATCGCCAGCCGAACATTGGAGGGATTTCAGCCATATTTGATCGTGAATCGGGTGTCGGGGAAGTCGCGTGTGAATGTCTTGCAGTTAAAGAAACTTCTGCAGCAATACGTCGGCGGAGATCTGACGATGCTCGGGGAGATTCCGGATGATCCGGCAATGACTCGCGCCGTGCGCAGTTACCTACCGGTCGTTGAATTTGAACCCACAGCACCAGCCTCGCTCGCTCTGGACAAAGCCGCCCACGCCTTGCTTGCCCAGCTCGCTCGCCCTGCGACGACACCGGCCGAGACCACTCCCCTGCCTGTCCAGGCGGCCTAAACTCGCGTGCGTTCCTAAGATGTTTCCATGCGTCGCCGGAGTCTCAGTGCGCCGCTTTTCTCGCCCGCAGGCGTTCGGCTTGCACCTGAAGAATATGCCGGATAATCAGCTCCTGCTCGTCAGCACCCAATTCCATAAACTGCGTCGCGACATGAAATCCGGTCGTGCCTTTTTCGGGCCGGCCCACTCGGATGATGCGCGCCGTTGCCTCGATCATACTGAATGGGGGCAAGATGATCTTCAGCATCAAGAGGTCATCCGCCTGAAACTCGCGCGGCGTATCGAAACCAAGCCCGCCGGCACTGATGTCGACATCGGTCAGTCGTGCGATGGCCACACTGCCTGGGTGACTCTTGACCAAGGCCTTGAGAATCGTCTCCAGCATCCAGTCGATTTTCGACACCCAGGGTAATAACGGAGAGCCAGCAAAGGTCTCCCCTCCCCGAACCAGCAGGTCAAGAGTTGGCTTTGAGACTGCGGTGGCGATGGTGTCTTCTGTCGCCGGAGCAAGGTGGGCGTTCATGGCCTCGGCCGGCTCGTCGTAGCGACGATACTCAAGCAGCAAGCGGTCGTCGATGCGAAGCCATTCGCGCCGCTCGTCATTGTCAATGTCTTTGTGTGGGCGTTGAGCGTGTCGGTCAGGTGAAGGCGTCATGCCAAACCTCTACAGTGAAAGTCACGAGTGAGCCTGGCTCTCTGACCCTACGGTCCTCAGGCTTCTCGGTGTATCGTTACACTGTCAGAGGCTAGTTGTCCGCTATTTTCACGTAATTGGCGTAGATGCCGTTTCACCTGGGCGGCCTCGGCCAATAACCCGGAGATCCCCGCTTGAGCTACCACAATGGCCTTCCGAACTTCTTCGTCCACGCTCAGAAGACGTTGTGCAAATGTGCGATCGAGCATGCATGCGGCTAGACTGATTCCACGTGCGCTATAACACGCGTCGACTTGATCCCAGTCGCCGGCGCGGGCGGCCTCCAGCGCTTGGATTGTGAGCCGCTCAATGGAGCGACGATCGTGAAGAGAAACGGTAGTGGAGGGACTAGCTGCCGACATGGGGCACCGCTTCTTGCCGCGCGACCACTTGCCAGCCTTCCCGCAGGGTGGTCAGGCAACGGATCGGCCCATCCAGATGCTTGCCGTTATGCCGAAGGTTGGCTTGAATACATTGCTGCACCATGTAGTCGTACAACCGGTGCAACGACACCGCAATTTCTCCGCCTCGCTCGAAATCCAGGACGCTGGACAGTTCCCCGACAATCGCGATGCTGCGGTCGAGAAAACGGGCCTTATCTTTATAGTTGTTCGTCAAAATGGCTTCCCGGGCCAGTTCCATCGATTGAATCGCAGAATCATACAGCAGGACGATCAATTGCACCCGATTGGCGGTCATGACTTGCGTCTGTTGGTAAGCGTTGGCTGCCGTAGCGATCATGGTGACCTTATTCGACTATTGGAGCGCCTTGAGGGCGCTGGTTTGGGACTGGAGTTTTTGTAATAATCCGTCTAATGAGGCGAACTGCAATCGCAGCCGCTCCTCATATTGCGAGGCAATATCTTCCTTGCGACCGATTTCATTGGTGAGCCTGCTGATCTGACTGGTGATGGAGTTTTTTCGAATGGTGAAGGCGCCACTGTCGACGCTGTCGAGGAAATCGACTGCCTTCACGATACGGTCTGCGATGCCGCTCGAGGTTGTCTGCGTCACGAACAAGGCCCGAGTGGCGGCATAATTGCCGGCCATCGCCGAGTCCAATTTGGCGTCGTCGATAGTGAGGGTCCCGTCGCGCTCCGTTTTAAATCCGACCTCACCAAGCGTCTTGTAGGTGGAAAGTCCACCGACCTCTCCCGAGACGGCGGTGCGCAACTGACTCAGGACATTTTTCGCGGTGCCTTCGTTGAAGAAGATGCCGCCGGTCTTCGTCGTGATGTCGTATCCGGTCCGATCGTTCACGAACTTCACGATATCGTTGTACGCGGTCACGAGACTTTTGATATTGGTCTTCACGCTCGCGGGATCGCTGGTGACGTTCACCGTGACCGGCTCCGCCTGGGGAGTCGTGACGGTTTTTGATTTCAGTGTGAGGGTGACGTCAGGAATCGCATCGGTGATTACGTTACTGGCGCGTTCAATGGATATCGTGGTTTGGTCGGGATCCCCGATCACGACAATGGCATTCTGCCCTGCCTGCAGCGTATCGTTGCCGCCCGTTCCGCTCGCGTTCGTAAAATCAAGAGTGGTCGTATCGGCCACCACGGTGATGGTATTGGCAGCGCCCGAGGAAGTTGCGGTCAATGTCATGCGGTAGGCCGGACTCGCTTCTGTGCCGGTATTGATCACGGAGGCGGTGACACCGGCTCCCAGATCGTTGATTGCCGAACGGAGATCGTCGAGTGTGGCGCCGGCGCTGAGGCTGACCGTTTGATCGGCTCCGCTCCCGACTCGAAAGGTAAAGGTGCCCGCACCGCTCGAAACCACCTCGGTGGTGCCCGAGACCGCTTTGGCGGCCTTGCTTGCAATTTGGTTGGCTTTAGCTAACTGAGTAACTTGCACTGTATAGCTGCCGGTCGCCGCTCCTGCGCCGGCTTGAGCGGTCAACACCGTCTCGTCGCTGACGACGCTGGTAGATCGATCGAAGGTACTCGGCAGCCGGAGAGCATTCGCAGCGCTCTGCAAGGCCAGGAGCTTGTTGCCGAGCGCCCCATAATCAGTCAGTTTGGTTTGCAGGTCTTTCTTCTTCGCCGTCAATGCGTCGATGGGCAGGCGTTGGACTTTGGCCAACTCGGAGACGACTTGGCCAAAGTCCACACCATTGCCTAACCCGCCGAAACTAATCGCCATGACTTCCCTTTCATGTCGTGAAGTCCGTCACACCTTGTGATGCAGGAGTAGCCCCGTCGGCGTTTCCAGTCTTTTCGCAAGGTCGATGACTTCCTGCTGCGGAATCTGGCGGATTACAGTACCTGATTCCCCGTCCATCACCTTCACGACCACCCGATCAAGATCCGGATCGACACTAAACTCCAGTCTGGAGTTTGCCTTCTGAAACACCTCCCGCACGCGGGACAGAGCCTGCTTCAGATCCTTCTCTTTATCCTCAGCCGACACGGGCTGGGGCTCAGGGGATTTGGCCTCCACTTTCCGTTCAACGGGGTGTTCAGGCCCGTTCTGGCTCGCATGGACAGCCGTTGCGGGAAGGTCCTTGTGATTCGAAACTTCGTGAACCATATTGCCCTCCTAGGGCCAATCCGTGGGTAGCCCTCCCCCGAGGGAAGGGCTACCCGCCGGTTGTGACCTTATCCTCGCAGCAGCGCCAACGCTTGCTGTGGCAGCGAATTGGCTTGCGCCAAAATCGCGATGCCGGATTGGGTGAGGATCTGGTTCTTCGTGAACACAGATGTTTCCTGGGCAATGTCCGCGTCTCGAATCCGAGATTCCGCTGCGGTAAAGTTCTCAGCCGTGACCGTCAAGTTCTGGATCGCGACTTCGAACCGGCTTTGAAGCGACCCGTAGTTCGCACGGGCGGTTGCCACCGCGCTGATCGCGCTGTCGATATTCGCGAGCATGCTTTGAGCCGCTACTGCCGTCGACACACTCGCACCGGTCAATCCGACCGCCGCGACGTCGAGATCGGCCAATGCCACATTCAACGAATTTCCCGATCCACTCTTGAAGCCGATGAAGACTTCAAAGGTATTGCTGCTTCCACTCAGAAGCGGCTGACCGTTATATTCCGTCGTCGTAGCGATGCGGTCGATTTCCGAACGCAACGAAACAAACTCCTGATCCAGATACGACCGCTCGGTCGTTCCGAGAGTTCCGCTGGCAGACTGCGTCGCCAGCTCACGCATACGAGACAGCAGGCTTCCGATCGTTGCCGCAGCACCGTCCGCCACCTGCGTCAAGCTGATACCGTCTCCGGCATTTCGATTAGCCTGATTGATACTGCGGATCTGCGCCCGCAAGGTTTCGGACACGCCCAATCCGGCGGCGTCATCCGCCGCACGGGTAATCCGCAAGCCCGACGACAACCGTTCGACTGAACGGCCCAATTGGGCTTGGTTGATCGCAAGGTTCCGCTGGGCTGCCAGAGACGCAACGTTGGTATTGACTACTAATGCCATGACGTACTTCCTCCTGAAGCTGTCTCACTACTACCGAGATCGCCGGCGTCCGTGCCAACGAGGTGGGAACCAGGTTTCGAAAGAATGTGCGCCCATCCCTCCTGCGCCTTGTTACCCTATTGATGTGTCCTTATCGGTCACCCATCGGGAAGACTTAAGTGCTTCAAGATGAACAGGAAATATCTGCAACGGGAGGCATTCCATGCTGCTGACCCATATCCGACACGAATGAACACTAGGCAGCGATACTGGTGTCGGCGAGCCGAGGCAATAATTCATATTCCAGGAGATCGGCGACACGGATGGCGTCCGTGTTGGTTCGTGCCCCTAAGAGTTCCTGGATCCACGGCAGTAACGGGGCCGAACTGAGCCCCTCGACGCCCTGGGCATGCCCGGCTTCCAGCATCTCGGTGTAGTCAGCCAGACGCCCGAGCCAGGCATCGATGCTGGCCACCTGGCCGATCCCCGAGCGCAACGGAGTCAGCAAACCCTGCCCGTCGACCCGTAGTTGAGTTGCAAAACGGGTGATCGCTTGCTTGGCATCGGTGATGATGGTGTGTAACGACTGCGACACAGCCTGTATCGCACCCGCGGCATGGGCTGGCTGGTTGAGAAACACAGACGTCAAATCACGATCGCTGACGGATCTTCCTCCCACTGTCAGAGACGTCACAATGCGGTGCCGAGCATGTGCCTCGTCGCTCAGAACGGCCAGTGCGTTCAGCAGAGAGGCCTCATCCGGGACCTGCAATTGTTCGCCATCAAGGGTGATATGCATAATCAGACTCCTTTAGAAAAGTTCGGCACGGGTCCGCCGCTACTGTTACGCCGAACGGACCATGGAAAGAGGCCGTCCTTGTGTTGAAGCGACGACTCCCTGTGGGTTGTTGAACGAACGGAAACTGGATGCGACCAGCAATAGCCGTTTCTGCCAGCGCCGATAGGAGGCCAGACGGGATTGCGCCATATCAGTGAGCCCCTGCCCGTCGTCATTGTGCGTATCCCTCACCAGAGCCACGGCCAGGGACGCGGTCGCCGGAGACTGCAAACTGAGCGCGACGATCGCCTGTCGTGCCCTGTTCTCATTCTGATGTGACGCTTGAAGGCTTTGAATCGGCAACGGTCGTTTCCCTGTCAGACGAACCAACTCTTCAGCCTGTGAGACGAGCTTGGCTGCGAGCGGAGTGAGATGCTCCAGCAGGGCGAGAACCTCCACCCGATCGGGGGAAGGTTCCGGATCCATCGGCACCAGACTTGGCTGGCCGGTAAACTGTTCATACCAGAACCGACGCCAGAAACGGCCGTACCATCTGACCAGTGCATCCTCCCGGCCGGCATAAAGTTCCGTCCCTCCCAAACCGTCCTCATCGACTCGGGAGCGGTAGATTCTGATACCTGTCGTTCGTGCAGGAAAGTCAGCGCCGGTCAGCACGTGCAGACACAGCATCGCGATCTGCTCCGGGACAAGCCGATCCTTGCAGGCGTGGTGTAAGCAGACCTCATCGAAGCCACACGGGGCACAGCTCATCTCCGGTTGCACCATCCAATGACCGGGGCCGTAGGGGCCAGTCTCGCGAAAATCGACATGCCCGACTGAGAGGTCCACGACTGGAATGCCCACACCGACGGCCAGATGCATGGGGCCGGTGTCGTTGGTCAACAACAGTCGGCATTGTGCGAGCACGGCGGCGAGTTGCGGCAACGTCGTACGCCCGACCGCGTTGCACAGGGGGGCGCAGCCACCCGCCTGGCGAAACGCAATTTGTGCGGCGTCAATCGCTTTGCGTTCCGCTTCCGTTCCGATCAACACATAGCCGACCTGTGTCTGCCGGCTGAGAGCGGCCAAGGTCTGCCCGAATAATTCTGGCCGCCAGGCTTTCATCGGATCACTGGCGCCGACCTGAACCGCCATCCAGGGCAGCTCCTGCCCACCCTGTGCGGCGAGAAATTCACGCGCCCATTGCGCGGTGTTCGCAGGGATGTTGAGCGTCAACGGCGCAAACGGTCCGGTCCCGCTCCCGCCTAACGCGTAAATATCTACCAGATTAAAGTGATTGAACCGACGCTGATTGTGTACATCCGTGAGATACGCCATCCAGGGATTATGAATCGTGACATCGCCGTCCTTCGGGGCTGAAATACCGCGAAGGTCTTTGGCACCGACGTAGGAAGCCAGCAGCCCGCTCCGTCGATTGAATGTCAGATTGACGACCCGGTCATATCCAGACTCCAGCAACGGCGCCGCCCACTCGGTCATACCGCGGTAGAGGGCCACCACATCCTGCACTTGCGCGCGACTCTCGTCGACGAGCCGATGAAAGTCGTAGTCGATGATATGGCGGAGGTGCGGCAGCAGTTTCGCGATCGGAGCAAACCGTGAATCCACGACCAGATCGACGGCGGCGCCAGGCCATTCGTGCTGTAACCGTTGCAGCAACGTGCCCATCTGCACGAGATCGCCCATGCGGGTGATATTGATCAGAAGGACACGCTTGCTCATAAGAGGTCCCGCGTTTCGCTACGGTATTCATCCAACATTAAGAGCATCAATTCTTCGCGATCCAGTGTGGCCGTCGGGCCCTTGCGGCGAATGTGTGCCGCCACATCCTTTAACTCGACCCGCTGCCCGGCGGGAAACGCCTTCAGCAGCGCTTCGAGCGGAGCATCCCCGGCGCAACGCGTCAACAATGTTTCCTGTTGTCGATCACCTCGGAGCACGGCCCCGATTCTATCTGGCTGCGACAATCCGATCTGCGCCAACAGGTCTCGCATCCGATGCACGTAGGTATGAGCATTCAACACGCGTGTGCGGGCGGCATCGGTTATGGCTCGTCGAGCCGCCGCATCTCCCAGCCACTGCTCTACCAATCCGGGAACGTCACCGAAGTCACGAAACGAGATCATCTCTCGGTCGGTGAAGAAGTCCGGTAATTGGGATCGATGATCGACCAACTGAAACGCCCCACAGGCGGCCAGCTCAAAGGTGCGAGGATTTACAAAATCCGCCTGGGGATCAAGCCCTGCGCCGGTCGTCGAATGGAGGTTGAGATTGAGGGTTGTCGCATTGAACACCTTCATACAGGTGTCCGTGTCGATCCGCGCACCATTGCGTTGCACAACGGACCGGAGATCCTCGGCCCCCTCCCACTCATTACCCCAGATCTTGAAGGTCCAGGGATGGCCAAGAAGCGCCGGAAAGAGGTGCCGACGATTCGCATAACCCGCACCGACGAAGGAGAGATCCGCACCATAAATTGCTCGCTCTTCCGGCGATAGATCCAGCGGTCGATGCAGCTCAGGATCCGCGGCCATGGGCAGGAAACTGACCTGTCGTGCGCCGGCCTGGCGGAAGGCGTCCAGACAGGCTCCCTGTTGAAACACAAACCAGTATTCATACCCGGGCGCCATCTGTTGCCAATAAGTGAGGTGGCGATAATTCTCCACGAACCACATCGCTGTCAGAAACTTCTTCTTGCGGAGATGTTCGAGGACGGGCAACGTCAACGGGGCCTGCGCGAGAGATAACACGAGATCAGGAGGTGACTCCGCCAGAGAAGCCACGGTCCATTGGCTCAACACTTCCGCCAAACGACCTTGCATCATTTGACGGTTGCGTACGTCCTTGAGAGCCCCCATCACCTCATAACTTGACGCGTGTACGCTGTGATCGATCCACTGCACCTTGTGGCCGAGCGTTTCCAGCGCTCGTTTCACATAACGCGCAATCGGGAGCGAGCCTCCGTAAATCGGTCCGACGAGCGCAATCGTGAGCTGGCCCCCCGCCTGACTGGCAATGCCGCGACGCAAGGCCTCTTCGAAGGCGCGGTGAAAGGTCGAGTCGGCCTGTGCCGCCGGAGTATAGGAGAGGCAGCGTACGGGACGTCCCGTCCGGCTCAATGTTTCGGCGATGTGGACCGGTGTTCCGGTCAGCCAGAGAATGTTGTCACTGCACGCGTCAAGCGGCCGCGCTACGAGCACATCATGAAATTCATCGAGGTCGGGGATCACCACCGCCACGACGATATCCGACGAGAGTTGTTTCCGAAGTGCCTCGACGTGGTACAGCAGTCCGACTCCGGCGACGACGACGGTTTCACCTTCCCTGCAAGCCGCTGCCTGAGTGTGGGCCCAGGTTTCCGCTTCGCGCAGTGGATCATACGCACTGTGAACCCACCGGCCTGAACGGCGTGCGGAAGGAACTCCGCTCCGGGAGGATTCGACTGCGAGCACTCCCCCGGCAGACGCCTTCACTGCCGCGGCGAGCGGCTGATCTCGCCTAGCCAGCCGATTGAGGTTGTCGTGAAAGATGCTCATGCGGCCACCGATTCGCACAGTGAAGGAGTGAGGCGGCGCCACACTGCCGCGCGTGAGTCCCCGTCTGTCTTCTGTCCGAAGGCGTCCTCAAACATCGTCCCCCAATGATCCATACGATTCCTCCAGAGGGTCCATCCAGGCACGGCTTGGCGCCGGCCCTCGCACATCAATGCGACACTTTCCTGAATCGGCCAGCTGTCGGGTTGAGTCTGCGTGGTGTGTTGATATACCCAGTGCCCTTCTCCATAGGGTCCGGTCTCATGCACCCGGGCGCGAGAAAAATAGAACCCTAGAGCCTGGCATCCCATCAACGTGCCCAAATGAAGTGGCCCCGTGTCGGCCCCGATGACCCATCGACATCGGTGCAAGAGCAGCATCAATTGCCCCACGCTGGTGCGGCCCGTGGCATCCCAGACGCGGCCTTGGAGTAACGTTGGAAGTGATTGGAGAATGGCCTGGCCGGTTTCGCGCTCATGGCCGCTTCCGATCAACACCACCTGGGCTTCGTCCGCGTATGACAACAAGGCGCGAATCCACTGCCCCCATGTGGAGGGCGCAATACAACGATCCGCTTCCCCTGCCCCTGTGACGAGCCCGATCCACAGCCCCGGCCGCTCACCGATCGGAGCAAGGTCTCCGGGGAGAGCGATTGCTGGAGGGGAACATCGCGGCGCCTGGCCTTGTGGTTTGACCCCACTCATGCCGCACCAGGCATCGGCCAGATGGACTCGATTATCACCACGCTCCTGAGCGATCTGTCGGAGATACTCGGCCCAGGGACGCATGTAGACAGCGGAGTGTCCCTCATGCTCAGTTCGTGTACGGTCCGTGGCAAAGAGATGCGTGAGCAGATGGCTCCGGCTGTGTTGATTCAAGGGATACACCTGATCGTATGCACGCTCGCCAAGCGACGCGAGATACGTCTGTGCGGCACGTAAGATGTCTCGAGGATTGTCCGCCCATTGGTCGGCCCAGGAGCGCCATTGTGCACCATCCCAGGGGATGACACGACCGATGTTCCGCGCTCCGCTAAGGACCGCCGCCAAGGGGGCTGCGCAGAGCACATCAAAAGACGTCTCCGGATGTCCTGCCTGGAGCGCCTGGAGCGCGGGAAGCGACTGCACCAGATCACCTAATCTGGCGATTTGGACAAGTAATGCGCGGCGGTCTGCTGTCGGGTCATGCAGCATGATCGGGAACCACGCTGGACTCGGGTTCAGCTAGTTGCTTCGCAAGTTCCTCCATTCCTTCGAATGTCGGTGCCAAAACAAGCAGGCGTTCATATTCGCGCTGCGCGTCTCCTCGCCGTCCGGATCGCAACAAGACTCCCGCCAACGCAAAACGCATGGCGACGTTACCAGGATTGCGAGCGAGAAACGTGGCCAGGCGAGAACTGACCACATCCCACCGTTCAAGCACCGTTCCGCACTTGAGCATCCAATACATGCATTCTTCGTCATCCGGTTCGTTGGCGCAGAGCGCCACCGCGTGCGACCAGGCTGTCTCGGCCCGGTTGTCACCCATCGCAGCCATCACGATGCCCAAGGTGGCTTTGCGTGAATCACCACCGGAGACCTTGGCTTGTTCGAAGGCACGCTCGGCTTCCGCATAATTGGTGTGTTGCATGGCCACGATTCCACGCAACAGCCAGCCTTCGCCGTGTGAAGGGTCATCTTTCAACAAGGCCGTCAGGTGGAGGTCTGCCTCATCCAATGCGCCTGTTTCCAGTGCCTGTCTTGCCAACCCGACGCGAGCGGGGGCATCCTCCTCAAGGGTGAGGATACGCCGCCAGAATGGCATCGCCAGTTTGGGTTGGCCTGTCGAGAAACAGACCAGCACCCCCCAACGCAAAATCCAGGGATCGGCGGGCCACTCATCCACGCGCGCGAGGAAGGCGGAGACGGCATTGAGGTCGCGACTATGGGCCACCCGTTGGAGGTCGGCCAGGATCGCTCGTTGTGCTTTGGTCGTCGGGTCGGCAATCGCGTGAAGCTGGTAGCTCAACATACCGTCATTGACATACGTGTGCAGGGCATATCCGTCTTCAAAATGTAGAAGATCCTCATCCGCCAGCCACCAACAGGCAGCCCAGCGCTCCCGGAGGCGCCGCCCGTTGTCGAGGTCATGTGTTTTTCTGCCCGGCGTCTTGCTTTCCAGATGATAGAGCACACTGTTGGGTTGATAGACGATCTTCCACTCTTTTTCCCGGATCTTCAGACAGAGATCGACATCCTCAAACCCGTTTCGATAGCCTTCGTCGAATCCATCCACCTGCTCAAAAACGCGACGGCGCACGAGCATGCAGGCGGCGGTGACGCACTGCAATTCACGCCGCCTGTTCACACAGGCTGCCTCGGCGCGACCGCCACGATACATATGGTAGGGCATCAAACATTCGCGTGAGAATGCCACACCTGCATGTTGGATCGAGCCGTCTTCGAACAGCAGTTTACTGCCTACCACCGCCACATCCGGATGACGACGAACCTCTTCAACCAAGGCCGACAACCAGCCTTTCAAAGGAATTGTGTCATTATTCAGAAACACCAGGAATTCGCCGCGCGCCGCCCGCGCGCCCTGATTACAGGCCTTGGCAAAGCCCAAATTTTCGGCATTCCGGATCACCCGGACATCGCCGCCTAACTGGCCTAGAAACTCAGCGGTACGATCGTTCGAGCCGTTGTCCACGATGAGCACTTCATATTCCACGCCCTCGGTGACCTTGGCGAGAGCCATGAGGCATTGCTCCGTAAGCTCGGCCTTGTTCCAGACAGGAATAATGATCGAACAGGCATACGATGGTTTCTTCGTTCGCCCCCTCAGCTCTGCAAGATGATGTCGTTGTGCTTCCAGCAATTTCGGCTGGGCAGCTGCGTATGGAAAGTATTTGCGATAAATAATGTCCGTAGTGCGGCAGAACGCATCGTGATCGTGACTCGTCATCGATGAGCCGTCGGTTCTCCAGGTAAACTCTGCGGTCGTCTGTGCGATATGCGCAAACGGATACACCGTGGCGAGCCTGATCCAGAGATCCCAGTCTTCATGGACGAAAAGACTTTCGTCGAACATACCCACCTCATCGAGGCAGGATCGGCGATGCATCAGGCAGAGCACCGGAATATAGTTTTGCACCAGCAGACGCTTGGCATCGAAGTCATAGGAGTAAGGCCGGTCACGGCTCACTTCGCTGACCTCGGCCCCCGTTTCTTGCTCGGAGATACGCCAGGCATCGGTGTAGACCACCTGATGGGTTCCGCATTCGAGAAACATCACGAGGGTGCCCAGGTGATCGGGCAGGAAGCGGTCGTCGTCATCGAGGTAGGTTACGTAAGTCCCGGTTGCATGGCGAAGACCCGTGTTCCGCGCGGCTGCCAGCCCTCGGTTGTGATCATGATTGACGAGCGTCATCCGTCCGGCACGGTTCATCTCAGCGACCACGGATTCGACCGGAGTCGTGCCGTCATTGACCACAATCACTTCGAAATCCTGGTACTGCTGGGAGTTGAGACTGTGCAAGGCCATGCGCAACCGATCCGGTCGGTTGTAGGTCGGCACAATCACCGATACCATCGGTCTTCGTGTGAACGGCATCGGTCGCGTCCCTGTGGCCGCCGTACGACGGCAGGCCCAGACCTGATAGATCGGCATGAGTGTCTTGGTCCGATAATCATGGGTCGTGGCCGCCGGGAGATACCGGAGAGAAGGCACTTCGATCGGAATGCGTTCCAACCCCAAATGGTGAAAGCCGCCGTCTGCCAAAAGTTGCCCCAACTGCTGCTCCGTGACCCAATCCTCCACCGGCTGATTCGGCGGAGCGATGCGTCTCCATTCTTCCCACACATCCCCGCGGGGAGTTGTCAGAATGAGATAACCGTCACTCGTGAGGAGCTGGGCTAGTTGAACGACGAACCCTGGTTTCTGTGGATAGGGAACATGTTCGATCACTTCGGAACAGAGCACGACATCGAACGGTTTGAAGTCCTGCCTGGCCAACACCGTTTCGGGTGTGCCCGCCTCGAAGCGAATGTGAGGAAACATCCGACGCGCATGCTCAACCACGCCGGCTACCGGCTCGATGCCCTCACAGGTTCCATAGACTGCCGCCAGATTCGTCAGCCACCCCCGGCCACAACCCACATCGAGAATCCGTAGCGTGCGACCAGGAGTCTCGCGCCGCGTCTGTCGCACGACATGTTCAAGGAACGACGCGATCTTCGACCAACGCGCCGCTTCATCGGCGTTCGGTTCGGGTGTCGACCAAGCCGGCTTGTTGACGAACAGGTCTACATAAAAGGCATTCTGATCCATAGGCACCTTATGTGATGGGTGGGAAATCGGTGCAGCCGTCGGTAACCGTGTGGCGGTCGGCAAGGATGGGGATGCCGGCATCGAAACCCTGGTCTGGGTTGCAGATGAGGCGTGTGCCTGTCCCGACAAGCCATAGTCAGGGGCCTGTCCGGTGCGAATCCACTCCAACGTCCCTTGCAGGCGTCGTTCGGCTGTGTGATACCGCTTGATCTTGCTCTGTGCGCGCTGAGCCAGGGTCTGGGCACATGCGCGATCATGCAAAATCCGGTCGATCTGCTCGGCCAGGGCTGAAGGATCATCCTGGGGGAAGAGCAGTATCTCTGTCTCCGGTTCGAAGAGTCCCTTGTTCTTGGGTTGCCCGGGAATGTCCCAGGAGATCACCGGCCGGCCGGCCGCCATGGCTTCAATGACCCGTCCGCCATAAAATTTGGCGAGACTCGGCAAGTTCACGATGGCAGGCCATTGAGCCAGTTGCCCCATCCATTCCATGAATTCGGCGAGGCGGATCTGTTGCAGCGACTGGGCATACTCTCGAATGGCCTCGTCGGTGACCACATGGCCTTCTGCCAGATATTGGGCTGCAACTTGCTGCAACTGATCGAACAATTGCTGGTTTTTGGTAGGAGGCTGAGCCCCTTTTGCGCAATGCAGGCGGCCGCTCAGTGACGGCTCACTGATCCAATGCTGCCGTCGTCCATAGGGCGTTCCATGGAACACGGCCTGTGGCCGGGTCGGACTACCGATGGAGGAAACAATGAAGCGTTCAGGAACCATCGGTGGCCACCAGAGCACGTTGGCGAATCCCCGCGCCTGGAGCTCATCGGCATCCTGCTCGTCCGGCGCCAGCACATGGGTCAAATAGGGAAGTTGCGCCTCCAATTGCGATGGACGCAGCTTCAATTGCGGAGCCCAGGCGTAGTCCTCCGCATCGTAGCGAAGCGACTCCATGAGAACGCCGACTCGCACCGGCGCCAATTGAGCGACCCATTCCAGCGTCGCTTGATCAAGAGGCGTATGAATCAACCACAGCCACACTTGATCGAAGTGCTGACCAGCAAGAGCTTTCTTGGCATGGTAGACCCATGATGCAGGCGTCGAGCAGGCGTTCTCGGCGATCGCCGGCACGGTGACACACTCGACGCCATTCGCCCGCAACCCTTCCTGCACACCGAAGGCTGCGCTATAGGTCCAGGGGCGCGCAGTGGCCCAGGTCTGAAAATCCAATTGAATCAACAGGGCTCGTTGTCGAGGAGCGGCGACAGAGGCTCTGGAAAGAGCCGACGCAGTCCGGGCCTGTTCGCCTGGTTCCGATCCCCTGGGCACAGCCACACTCGCCGGTCGGCTTCGTTGTTCCCGCCAGCGTTGAAACTCAGGATCCACTGTCAGGTCCCGGCGAATGAGATGAGCAGGAATACGATCCTCGGAACAACGCACCGTCGACATGTCAAAACGTTCCCAGCAAGTGCCGCGTTTTCTCACCGCCCAGCACCCTGCCACTTGGGACACGTCACCGAAGAGTTCGCCCACGGCTAACGTGACGCCGGGATGATATTCGTACCCTGACCGCGGATCACGAATGTAGTCCGACTCGATCTGAGTGCGGGCATAGGTCTGGTCGATTTCGAATGATTGACGTTCCAGATCGTCACCGCATAAGACGCCCCCATCCTTAATCAGGCCTCCGGCTGCCTGAATATCAGCCAGCACTGCCGCATAGGAGTGGTCGCCGTCGACAAAGACGAGATCGAAATAGTTCCGTGGAAGGGCCGGCAATATGGCCGTAGCAGACCCTCTCAGAGGCAAAACCAGTCCCGCATGGCCGGCAGTGGTGATGTTATGCAGAAACAACTCATAAATCGTATCGTTGGCCAACGCTTCGGACATCTCGCGGTATACGGCTGCGTCCGGCCGCTTTGTCACATCGAAATACGGCTTCCAGGGATCGACGCAGACGACACGGCCGTTGGCTCCATGATGTTGGGTCAATGCCTCGGCCCACGTAATGGCTGATCCACCGGCCCAAGATCCTACCTCAAGAATATGAAACGGACCCGCACCCTGCCGAGAGGCTTCGAGCCGTACCAATTCCTGCATCACTACGTGACGAAGCGGAAGTCCTTGGGACGCCCACATCACCCGGCCGAAATAGGGGCGGTGCTGCTCGCGACAGAATTGGTAATACTCAACGTCAAGCGGAGTGACTCGGTTTGCCTCATTCGCGCCTTGCGACATACAGCTCCCTTACGGCTGTGACCGATCGTTCGGACGAACCACGTCGGGGTATTCCGGATTCATCCAGCCCTCAGCCGGCTCAATGGCCATGTTGGCTCGGAATTCTTCACGCGGCAGATAGGGATACATATCCTCGATGGGCGTCTTCCATCCGAAGATCCTGGGCTCGTAGGTGTGGAATTCATGCATGTCCACATCACAGACCATCGGCCCATCGAACTGCAGCACCTCTTCAATTTTTGCATCCATCTCAGCATGGTTGCGGATGGCGACTGTCTTGATCCCGTAGGCCTGCACGATCTTGAGAAAGTCCGGGGGGGTGTAGCCCTTCGGCCCGCAGGCTTCCGCGCGGCCCTGAAAGTTCGTCTCCTGGTACGCTTTGGTGATGCCGTAAATGTGATTATTGAGAATGAAGGTTTTGACTTTGACGCCGTAGTTGATGAAGGTCTGCAGTTCCTGGGGATTCATGTTGAAGCCCCCGTCCCCGATCGTACAGACCACTTGACGGCTTGGCGCGGCAAACCAGGCGCCCATCGCACCGGCGAAGGAGAACCCCATGGGCGAGTTGCCGTTGTTGGTCAGGTTTCGTTGGCCGTACTTGGTTTCAAACGCGTGATTGCTTACAACGATATTGCCGCCGCAATCCCCGACCAGAATATCCGTGGCGCCCATCTTCTCGGACAGACGTCGCATGAATGCATAGGGGTGTACCCGCTCGCGCTGGTCGAAGAACTCGGGCCGAACAGGATCGTACTGTCGTTTCCACTCCATCACCCGTTCTGTCCACCCCGAATAATCCGGCAGCGGCTTGCTGCGTCGATCGAGGGCGGTCAGCAGGCGCTGGGTGAACACTTTCGCATCGCAGAGAATGTTGACATCGAACGGCACCTGCTGAAACTTCCGCTGCACCATGGCTGGATCGATTTCCACCAAGAACTTTTTGGCCTGGCGCGCAAAACTCTGTACATTTCCGCCGGTAATGCGGCCGGAGATACGGCTGCCGATCGAGAGCAGCACATCGCTGTTCTGAATGCCGAAATTGCGGCCGGCTCCTCCATACGTGCCTACCCGACCGCCATAATTGTCATAGTCCGAGCTGATCACGTCCAATGCATTCCAGGTCGGAAAAACGGGGACATTCAGTCGCCGCCCCAAGGTGCGCACATCATCCTGGGCATCCGCTAGGCGCACTCCGCCCCCGACAAGAATCACCGGTCGTTCAGCACGTTGCAGCGCGTCAATGAGTCGGGTGATCTGTTCGTCGACCACTGTCACATCAAAACTCACAGCAGCCGGCGGCTCGAAGCCAACGAGTTGCTTCGCGTCGATCTTGCTCTTTTGAACATCAAGGGGAATATCTAAGAGCACCGGTCCAGGCCGTCCTTCCTGGCAAAGCCAAAGAGCTTTCTCCAGCTCATACCGGACGTCTTCAGGCTTAAGAATCATTTTGGCGTACTTGGTCACCGGAGTCGCCATTGCCACGATATCCGTTTCCTGGAATCCGATCTGACGGATCGAGGGATCAGGCCGGAGGAATCGGGAATTAATCTGGCCGGTGAGAAACACGCACGGGATCGAGTCATAAAAACAATTGCCCATCGCAGTCAGGAGATTCATGCCGCCCGGTCCGCTGGTCGCGATGGCAACACCAGGCACACCTTTTATCTTGGCGTACGCTTCGGCGGCGAACCCCCCGGCCTGTTCATGCATCACCGCGACGTATTTCGTCGCGTCCGTCCGGGTGAACGCATCGATCAGATCGCCGTTGGCGGCCCCATACACGACGAACATTCGGTCGACCCCGCGTTCAGCCAATGTCGTGATGATGTAATCTGCAACCTTGATGATGGCCATTCCTTTCCCCCTGTGTTCCGCTAGGCCGCTGTATCGGCCACGACATCGTGATGACGCCGCCGCACCTGGTGCCGGCACATGTCCGTCACATGGGTGGCGACCTGCGCCCCGAATGTCTGCTGGAGCATGTGCAAGTAATCCGGATGGGTAAAGTACTCGAGAAAAGCCCGATCCCTGAACGCCAGCACCTGTGTGGCAGTCAGACTGTCGGTCGGCAAGGGGCAACATTCATAGGCATGCTGCGAATAGCCGATCCAGCCTGGACCGTCCTGGTCATCCGGCAACGCCCAATGCTTCTGCTTTGCCAGCTCGTAGAGCGGTGAGCCCGGGTAGGCCATCGCGCAGTAGAAGTTGGCCCACTCTGTATTAAGTGTACGGGCCAAGTCCAAGGTCGTGCGCATGCTGTCCATCGTGTCATCGGGCAGGCCGAAGATGTAGTTGGCCGCCACATGTATGCCGTAGGAGCGGATCTTGTCGACGGTGGCCACAATATCGCGCTCACCGAAGCGCCCCTTTTCGACGCCGTCCCGAACATGTTGGCTTCCGGATTCGATGCCGAGCCCCAGCCAGGTAAAGCCGGCTCGGGCTAGCTTGGCCAACACTTCGTCTTGCACGCTGTCTACCCGGGCATAGGCCCAGATGTTGAGCCGATAGCCTCGTTCAATAATGCGATCGCAAATACCGATCACATGCCGTCGATTCAACACAAACATTTCGTCCGGGATCTTGATGTTACTGACGCCATAGTCTCTGACGAGCCGGTCGATCTGAGCGATGACGTTATCCGGGCTCCAGGTCCTCAGCATGGCTGTGGAAAACGGCGCATTGATACAGCAAAACGAACAGGTGAAGGGACAACCGAGACTGGTCTGCAGCGATGCGTAAGGGGCCCGTGCCTCCAGATGGCCGAAGCAATGCCAATTGTGGGCGCGATACCGGGTCATATCGAGCAGATCCCAGGCCTGTCCCGGCAGCTGGCGATCCAAATTCGTCAGGAGTGGTGCGCGATCATTCCCGACCGGCACACCGTTCTCCATGTGCCATAAGCCGGGCACCTCGCGGAGCGAATGTTGCGGTGCACGTAACGCGATCAGCAGTCCCAGGATTGTGGCCGGACCTTCTCCCTGACAGACGTACCTATACGGTTCTTCCAGGAGCGTGCGTTTCGGCAAGGCCGACGGATGTGTGCCCATGACCAAGGTGGGAACGTCACTCAAGGCATTGAGCAGTTCACAGACTTGTCGCCCGGCAGGCATACACTGCGTGGACGCCGATGGTTGCTGCCCATAGATCACAAATACGGCGAGTCGAGGGGCGACGGCCGCGATGTGTTCCGCCGTTTGCTGATGAGTCAATCCCTGCGCTTCTGCATCGAGAATGGCAACAGAGCAACCCTGTTGCCGGAGAAACGTGGCGATTAAGCCGGACCAGACAGGCGGTTCGATGGCGGCAAAGTCACGGCTCAGCGATTGATAGACCGCGACCCGGCTGGGCGGGGTGACCAACAAGACGTCAAGCGGCTTGGACACGGCAACCTCTCAGTGACTGGGCAAACTCGATCGTGCGGGACAGCCCTTCGTAAACATCCTCTTCCCGCCCGCACGTGGCCAGACGGATGAACGACGCATAGGCGCTGCCAAAACTTCGGCCCGGTGTCACGGCCGTGTGGTGTTCGTCCAACAACCGTTGGCAAAAGGTCATGTCGTCGAGCCCGCTACGACTAATGTCCACGAACAGATAGAATCCGGACTCCGGCTTGTGGCAGCTAAGGATCCCGGAACGATTGATGCGGTCATGGCACACTCCGAGGAGGCGAGCTCCCCGAGTCCGGATCTCATCGGCGTAGGTATCGAACACCGTCAGACCGGCCAAACAACCTAGCTGGGTGAATATCGGCAGACACGAATAGAGGGTCGAATTCGAGAGCGCCAGTTTTTCGGCGACGGCTTCATGGGCAAAGGCATATCCGGTTCGAAACCCAGGGATCGAAAAGACCTTCGAAAAAGAAGAGATCGCAACGACATGCCTGGCTTGGGCCGACGCGAGAGTACAGAATGAACGGTCGAAGGTCAGGTCAGCGTAGGTTTCATCGCTCAACAGCCAAATTCCGGCTTCTTCACACCGTCCCGCGAGTTCTCGCAGCAGTGCTGAGTCGTAGACGGCTCCCGTAGGATTGTTCGCGTTATTAACGATCACCGCCCGGGGTTCAGCAGCCAAAGCGGTATCGATGGCGTGTCGTGACAAATGAAATCCGTCCCGCTCATCCAACCGCACCGGCCTGACCTGAATGCCCTGATGGGTGGCGGCAGCCCAGTAAGAGGGAAACGCAGGTGTGAACAGCACCACCTCGTCCCCCGGATTGCAGGTGATATCCAGGAATTGGTGAATCAGGAGATTGGCCGGACTCATGACGACGTGCGCGTCAGTCAACGCCTGGCCCGTTAACGAAGCATATCGATCGGCAAGCGCCGCGCGCAATTCTTTCACCCCCGCCGTCGGCGCATATCCGAGATGCTGTTCTCGGAGGGCCTGTATGGCGCTGTCGACAATGGCGCTCGGCGGCGCGAGGCGAGGATTGCCGAGTTCCAAGTGATAGATCCGATGCCCCTGCCGTTCCAAGACTTGAGCCCGATCCATCACCCGAAACATCTCTTGCCCGATTAAACGTGCCCCGCGCGCGGAAAAGTTCAATCCATGCGCAGTCTGTGGAATGGGTTCTGTGTGGTGGGCCATTACAACATCGATCCTTGTGTCTGATGAACCGGTGATGCCGGGAAATAGGCTGAGGTGTCTTTCCATGTCGCTCGAAAGTGCGCCAGGCGTTCCGGTGTTCCGATGTCATACAGTGGGCTGGCTGTGACGAAGCCATAGCAGGGTTCGGTGATGAGTCGGGGAAAAAGTTCACGCTCCAACGACCAGGCAGCCGTCGTCGGAAACAGCGTCTCAACAGTACGATCAAACACATAGATGCCGGCGTTGTGGTATCCCGCTGTCCGAGCGCGCGGCTTTTCGACCATCGACAGGACGCGATCGTCTTCTCCAAGCGTCACCGCTCCGGTGTCCACGCGCGAGTCGGCTGGTGTAAGCGTCATCGTTGCGCGAGCGCGTTTCCTGGCATGAAATTGCAACAGTCGATCCGGGTTGATTTCGCACAATGAATCACCGTTCAGCACAAGAAACGGATTGCTCCGAACCAGTGTCATGGCTTTCGCTGCTGCACCGCCCGTTCCCAGAGGAGCAGGATCGCGGACGAACAGGGTTTCATACCCACCCCGGTGGCGGCCAAACCACTCCTCGATCATCTCCCCCATATACCCGGTGCTAAAGATGAATCGACGTGCCCCGTGGCGTAGGAAGTGTTCGACGAGCAATGACACAAACGGCCGGCCATGAACCTCCGCCATCGATTTCGGCCGGTCCGCCACCACCGATTGCAGGCGGCTGCCGAGGCCTCCACACAGAATGATCACATCGCAATCCGCCACCTGCCCCATCTTCACGCTGCCTTTCCGATCAACGCGGTCTTCAGACGGGAGGCCATATCGGCCGAGGTCTGAGCCCAGACGTCGTCGAGCATGAGATGATCCTCCTGATAGAACACGATCTGTGTGCCCAGACCTTCAAATTTGAATGGAACCTGCAACAAGCCGGGCAGGGCCCCTCGAATGCGTTCGTGGTCCTCCGGCTTGGCAAACAGCAGCATAAATCCACCGCCCCCGGCGCCGAGTAATTTTCCACCCAATGCACCGGCCGCTCTGGCTGCTGTGTAGATCTCATCGATCGCCGGCGTCGTGATACGCGACGTCAAGCGCCGTTTGAGCATCCAGGCTTCGTGTAGCAAGGTTCCAAATGCGGACAAATCGCCGCTACCGGTGAGAATGCCGATGCCTTCTTCCACCATCTGCAGCATGGCAAACAGTTCGGCTGTGCGTTGCTTCGTGCAATCGATCTGCTCGCGCGCCACTTCCGAGGCAATGCGGGAGAATCCCGTGAAGTAGAGTTGCAGGTGGCTCTGGAAGGCGGCCAGCCGGTCGGGCTGCATGATGATGGGGGTATGGCCGATCTCTCCATTCTGAAAAAACGTGGCCTTGCAGAGACTGCCATGCGCCGCGAGGACCTGATCCTGACACCCGACGGCTTCGCCGAGCACGTTCTGTTCGACATGGATGGCCGCCTGCGCCAACTGTTCCTTACTGGGCATGATGTGTTGAAGAGCATAGAGGGTATGGAGCAAGCCGACGGTGAACGACGAGCTGGATCCCAACCCTGTGCGGGCAGGCAGGTCTCCGTCATGATGAATCTCCAGGCCGTCGTTGATATTGAGATACTTCAGCACGCCACGAACGGCGGGATGCTCGATCTCGTCATTATTCTTCACATGTTCGATGCGTGAATAGGCAATGCGCGTTCGATGTTCGAAAAACGGGGGCAAGCGGCGGCAGCTGATGTAGCAATATTTATCGATCGTCGTGGCGAGCACAGCCCCGCCATGCTCACGAAACCACACGGGATAGTCAGTGCCGCCACCGAAGAAGGACATTCGAAAAGGCGTACGGCTGATAATCATCGCTGCCCTCCCCGTCGGCCTGGCATCGAATCAGACATTGGCATATTGACCGGCTTTGATAATCGTGTAGCACTTGATCAATTCACGAATGCCCCGCTCCAGCGACCACTCCGGCGTGAACCCAGTCGTGAGCAGCCGTTGGTTGGACACGATGTAGTCGCGCTTATCCGGGTCTTCGCCGATCGCTGCCTCGAAGGACACGAAATGCGGAATGAGACGCTGGATAACCCGGCACAGTTCAAGTTTCGACAGATTGGCATCGTCCAGCCCCACGTTGTAGGGACGATCTTTCATCTGATCGAAATGGTCGATGGCATGCAGGAACGTCCGCACGACATCTCGGATATGAATGTAGTTGCGCTTGCAGTGCCCCTCGAACACGACCACCGCGCGATCCTGCACGGCGCGCCAGACAAAATCGTTGACCAGCAAATCCATCCGCATTCTCGGAGATACGCCGAATACCGTGGCCAGGCGCAGGGTGATCGCGTTCCCTCGATCCAGCACGACCCGCTCGGCTTTGACTTTCGTCTCGCCATAGAGGCTGATGGGGCGAAGCGGCGACTCTTCCGTACAGGGGACTCCCGGTTGCCCGATTCCATACCCGCTGTTTGTGACGGGGAAAATAATCCGCTGCTGCGGTGACGACAGTTTGCAAAGGAGCTGCACGGCTTCGAAGTTGACGGTATACGCCCCGACTCGGTCCCGGTCGCAGAGTGGCGCCCCGACCAATGCAGCCAATGGAATGATGAGGTCGGCGGTTCGCAGGAGATCGATCAGCAGCCGTTCGTCGCGGCAGTCGCCTCGCACCACCTGAAAGCCCTCGTCGCCACAACAGTCCATCAGACTGTTCTGCCGATACATGAAATTGTCGAGGACGGTGACCCTGTAGCCTCGATCCAATAACCGTCTGCTGAGCACGGAACCGAGATAACCGGCGCCGCCGGTCACGAGCACATGGGGTACGGTTGTCTTCATGATCGAACGGGCTCCCCTCTCCATAAATAGTCAGGAAAATGCGGACATTCCGTCATGCCGCCTCCAGGACGATGCGCGCGATATGAGCCACATCCTGTTCGTTCATGGAGGCGTGATTGGGCAGAAAGAACCCGCAATGATGCACGCGGTCCGCCACCGGGAAGCTGGCTTTCCCGTAGCGGTTCATCCAGAACGGATGGAGCCCCAGATTGCCGGCGGAGAAAATTCTCGTTTCCACCCCTTCTGTGACCAATGCCCGGACGATCCGACGGCGTTGCTCAGTCGAATCGGCGAGTAATCCGAACGAGATACTCGCCACCTTAGAGCCCGCTGGTGGGCGCTGCGTGTAAAACCGGCCACCGAGGTGCTGTAGGTACCGTTCGTGATTGGCCTGTCGTCGCTCGGTCATCCCATCCAATTTGTGAAGTTGTTCGATGCCAATAAACGCATTGAGATCGGTAGAGCGCAGATTGAACCCCGGTTCGTAAAACACAAAGGGGGAATGGAAATCGTCGACCTGGTACTGCGTCACCAACTCCTGATGGCTGCTCCGGTCGAGATCCTTGCTCCAGCCGTGGCTGCGCAGCATCAGGAGCATGTCCGCCAGATGCTTGTCGCTGGTCGACACCATGCCGCCTTCAATCGTGGACATCTGATGGCCGAAATAGAAGGAGAAGCTCGCCATGTCGCCGAATGTGCCGACCTTCTTGCCGCCATATTCCGCTCCGATGGCGGCACAGGCATCTTCGAGCAGGTAAAACCCGTACCGGTCCTTCAGGGCCTGCAGTTCCTGCATGCGATGCGGGACGCCGAGAACTTGAACGAGCAACACCGTGTGCGCGTCATGGCGTTGTAGGAGATCTTCCAGATGGTTCAGGTCGAGGCCGAAGGTGTCAGGATCGGCCTCGCACATGAGGGGTGTGAAGCCAAATTGAATCGCCGGGGCGATCGACGTCACCCATCCGACACTCGGGACGATCACGTTCGTGTTGCGCAGCTTGCCGGAGCGCAGCAATGCGTAATACATCAACAGATTGGCGGACGAACCGGAGTTGCAGTGCACTGAATAGGGACGCCCCAACCATTCCGACCATTGGCGTTCAAAGTCCAGGGTCACCGCGCCTTTGGTGAGGCGAGGATAGGTCCGCAGCCACTCAATCAAATGATCGATATCCTGCCGATCGATCGTGTCCTGCGCGAGGCACCATCGAGGATTGAGCTTGGCACTCTGAGCGTGAAGCGTCATGATTGTCGTCCCTCTGGCCCCTAAATTTGGCCTTCGGCCCTCACAAGCCGAAGTGTGGCACCAAGAGACTAATCAAGATGTATGCCACTGACCTGTGTGACCGAAAAAACAGAAGTGGGTGGATTTCTTGGTATTGCGTGCGGCTAACGGAGAACGACCGGGCAAAAATTTCCTAGTCGTCGGCAACCGCTGCAGTCTAGGCGGACTCGATGGAATGCTTGCGAAGCACGACAGATTCGAGCGTTTTTTGAACTGATCCTCCCCACCCGCGATACTCGATCGTTTCCTTACCATCAAAGCGGAATTCTAGCCCTAGCTGGGTGCCGTCAGCCTGTATTGACACGTTTCGAATGGCCCCTGTCAGATTGTTGACGCGACCGGTGCCGACGATTTCGAACTCGAGTCGCACGAGCATGCCTATAAAAAACTCCTGTACTGGTCGCTGAAGGAGGACGGCACAGCCTGAGGCGCTGAGGTCCATGAGGAGTCCACCGATACGCGTGAGTGGTTCGGCTTGTACGAGAGTTCTGCCGTGTGTCACCGGAGTGAGGACAATCGGTTCCTGTGCCGACGCACGCCCATGCTTGCGAAGCGGGACCTCATCCAGGGTAGTGGGAAAGGCCAGGAGCAGAAACGGGAAGGGTTGCAACTGTGTATTCAACACTTCGGTGCGGTATCCGATCAACTTCCCGTCGTAGACATATCGTAGTCGACAAGACATCCCAGCGGAGCAGGGAATCGGTTGCCCGAGGTGAAACGGCCATTCACAGAGAATCCATTGCCGGTCCCCCCACCCCAGGACCGACGAGCCATATTGCGCTTGCGATTGCTCCTCCGACAGGCTGAGCTGAACGGAAAGGCCGACCGCGAGAATCGAGGAGGGACCACGATGGAGGATCGATGCATTCATGCGTTTTCTTCCGTATGCCACGGGCACATACATGTACCCGCATCCGCTTCATCGGCACAGCCGTCATAAATCTAAAGGAAACTTGGCAATACAAGCCCGACTCCGGTAAAGACCGGATCAGGATCAGCCGATATATTCACTACGGCAATGAAACCGTGCCGGTGTGCCGCTAAGTATGCCATTCGGCCCGAAGGAGTAGGAAAAGCCCGACATGGATTCGACAAAACGCATTCCCCTCGATCAACTCAAGCTCGGCATGTTTATCGTGGGCTTGGATCAGCCCTGGTATCGCACTCCGTTTTTCCTTCACAAATGGCTGGTATCCAACCCCGACGATATCCAACAGCTGAAACGGCATGGCATCCAAGTCGTTACTATCGATATCGAACGTGGAGTGGACACCGCTTCGTCTGTGCTGAGCACGACGCCTGCCGCACCCGCGTCACCTCCTCAGGAGAGTGAGCCTGTTCCGACGGCGCAAAGCGATGACAGTCCCCACACTAGATCGCTGGCGGCGACCTATCGAGAGGCGATGGTCGCCGTAGAACGCGTCTTCACTGATCTTGAAGCCGGTCACCCGCCGAAAATCGCGGCCCTGAAGCCGGTTGTGCGTACATTGTTGGGAAAAATCGTGGCCCAACCGGAATCGATGATGATCCAGTTCTGCCTGGATAAAGTACGACGCTTCGACAGTTCCCTCGCCGCTCATGGCATGGACGTGTGCGTGTTAGCGCTCATCCTGGCGGTAGAAAACGGCTGTTCGGAGGCGGAGCGGGAGACCGTTGGGCTGGGAGCCTTGCTCCACGATGTCGGGTACGTTCGTCTCCCGCGCAATCTGTATCGAAAAGCGACCCCTCTGACCGAGCAGGAACAGATGCTGATGCGACAACATCCGCACCTGGCGTCGACCGTGCTGGCACAAGCGGACGCAATCCCCGATGCGGTGTCACGGATCATTCTCCACCATCACGAATACATCGATGGCAGCGGATTTCCGAAACAGTTGAAACAGGACAGCCTGTCTCCCTTGGCGCAGCTGGTCGGGTTAGCCGATACCTATGACGACCTGCTCACGACGCGGCACGGTCGCCCCGCGCTGTTGCCTCATGATGCAATACGTCAGCTCTTCGTGTTGGGCGCCAAGGGCCGGTATGACAAAACCCTGGTCGAAGTGGCCATCAAGGCTCTCGGCGTGTATCCGCTTGGTAGCCTGATAAAGTTGAATACCAATGAATGTGCCATGGTCATCGGTCTGAATCATGAAGATCGGTTACGCCCGCGGGTGCGAATCATCAAAGGTACCGATGGGGAACACCCGGAGCAGACCATAGACATCGACCTGCAACAGCAAGCCGGCGACCAACCGGTGCGAACTATTCTTCGCGCATTGGATCCGACACAGGAACATGTGGATCTTTCGCAATACCTGGAATTCACGGCAGGGACGCCCTCGTGACACATCGCTCGCAACCGACACGCACGAACGTACCACCGCCTGTCGGAGGCGTGCCGCTTCCCCCGGAGGTACTCGCGCTCCTGTGTGATGCCGTGCCATTAGGCATCTGTCTCCTCGGCGCCGATCAGACCATCGTCTTCGTCAACCGCACGGCCACACGTCTATTTCGTCAATCTTCTGCGGACTGTATCGGGAAATCGCTACTGACTCTCATCGGTCAACAGGTCGATTTGAGCGACTCCCTGCGAGCGACCGGGATCTGGACAATTCCACAGGTGGCCCCGGATCTGAGCAATCAGACGCAGGCGGGTCACGATGAGCACCAGGAGCCAGTCCCATCCATCGTCGTGGAATGGCAACAACTTCGCGTATCAGGAATCCCATCGGTCGCCACCCTCTTGACGCTCCGCGATCTGTCGCGCGAAATTGAGCTCGAGAAAGACCGTGACCGTCTCGCCGAGGTGGCCGAAGAAAGCCCCTACCCCATCGTCGAAATCGACCGCCACGGCAATCTGGTCTACGTGAATCCCGCCATGGCGGACGTCCTGTGTCGCTTTGGATACGATCTCGCTGGAAAGCCGGACATCCTTCCCGACGATCTCCCCGCGCTCGCGGCGACCTGCTTACTCGAAGGACGAACCCTGACTTCTCAGGATGTGGTGCGGGGAGAGGCCTGTTTTAGCTGGACGCTCTGTCCGGTACCCAGCCACGAACTCGTCCGTGCGTTTGCTATCGACCTCGGTGAAGTGCATGCGACGCACCGTGCTCTGAACGACATCGCCGATCGTCTCCGGGAAAGCAATCGCCAGCTCGATCAAGCACTTCAACAGGCCCAAGCGGCCGCGCGCGCAAAGTCGGCGTTTTTGGCCATGATCACCCATGAATTACGCACTCCGATGAACGGCGTCATCGGGATGGCGAGCTTGATGTTGGACACATCCCTGACCGAGGAACAACGCTCGTTCACGCATACCATCCAGCAATGCGGCGAGGCGCAATTGTCTCTCATCAACGATGTGCTCGAATGCAGCAAGATCGAAGCGGGGAAACTCGAACTCGAGAACATTGATTTCCAATTGCGCACGACCGTCGAGGATGTGCTCGCGCAGTTTGCGGAACGGGCTCAGCGTAAAGGGTTGGAGATTACCGGCTTGGTGCATGCCGCGGTTCCGAATGCGTTGCGCGGAGATCCAGGCCGATTACGGCAGATCCTCACCAATTTTGTCGGCAATGCCATCAAGTTCACCGAGCGAGGAGAGGTCACCTTGCAGGCGTTTCTGGAGAGTGATTCTCCGTCCGGCGTGACGATTAGGTTTGAAGTCACAGACTCAGGAATCGGCATCAGCGAAGATGTTCAGGCGAGGCTGTTCCAGGCCTTTACACAAGCCGACAGTTCCACCACCAGAAAATACGGGGGCACCGGACTCGGCCTTGCTATCTCCAAGCAGTTGGTGGAACTCATGCGGGGGAAGGTCGGACTGCGCAGCAAACCCGGCCAAGGAACCACGTTCTGGTGCACGGCCTTGTTTCAGAAGCAGGCGGTGTGCACGCCGGCCATCGTCCCCTCAGTTGAACTCAGTGGTCGCCGCATCCTGATCGTCGATGACAATGAGTCCAACCGCAGGCTTCTCCATCATCTGGTCTCGGGCTGGGGCATGTTGGATGGTCAGGCTCGAGACGCCGACGAAGCCCTTCAGATGCTCGAACAGGCCGCCGAAGCGGGTACACCGTACGACGCAGCCGTGCTGGATATGCTGATGCCAGGAAAAGATGGGCTCCAGCTCGCGCAAGATATTAGAGCGCATCGCCACGGCGCAGGGGTTCGCTTGATTGTCCTGACCTCGTTGATCCAGCCCGGACATGCCGAGCGAGCACGACGCGCGGGATTCACAGCCTATCTCACAAAGCCGGTACGCCACGATCAACTGCTGGGTTGCCTCCGCGTGGTATTTGGACTGCAACCACACGCGACCTTCGCAGCGACAAGCACGCCTGCCGAATCGACGATTTCTCCAAGCTTGATCACACGTCATACTCTAGCCGAACAACGAGTTCGTCCGCGCGTGCTCGTGGCAGAAGACAATGTGGTGAATCAGAAGCTTGCCGTCCGCATGCTGGAACGTCTGGGTTACCAACCTGACGTGGTCTCCAATGGGCAGGAAGCCGTGGCTGCCTTCACACGGGAAACCTACGCCGCGATTGTGATGGATTGCCAGATGCCGACGATGGATGGATACGAAGCCACGCGGCATATTCGTGAGGAGGAGCAGCGAGCTGACTCGTCCAAGACCCGTGCCCATGTGCCCATCATCGCGCTGACGGCGAATGCCATGCCGGGAGACCGCGAACGGTGCAAAGCCTCCGGAATGGATGATTATCTGGCCAAACCTGTAAAGACCGACGATCTTGGAAGAATCCTGGAACGCTGGGTTCCATTGGCCCCCCTCGATGCCGCCCCGGCACCGATACCTCCCCGGGAGATGACGAAGACGGATGCCAGCGTGTTTGACGCAAGCACCATGTTGGCGAATATCGGCGGGGATGTCGAACTATTCGATCAGTTGATCCGACTGTTCTTGGAGCGACATCGAAGTATGGTCCAGGAGATTGAGACGGCCATCAAGCAAGGCAATGCGGTCGTACTGGAACGGGCGGCACATAGCCTCAAAGGGACAGCGGGAAATCTGTGCGCACCCGATGTGGTGTTGCTGTCAAGCCAGTTGGAAGCCATCGGGCGTCTTGGCACACTCGCCGAGGCCCCTACTCTGCTCGCCCAACTCGAACGCACGATCCAGCAACTGGTAGTCGTGCTGACGCGTCAGATCACACCAAACGACTCAAGCCCGCCGAGTTAGAAACCGTACCGCACATAGTGGGTCGACGTGCGCGCTCAGAGGAGCCGTTGGGTACCCGATCGAGGGAGTCATCTGGCACGAGGGGGAGATGCGCGATGCGCATGGAACTGGAGCTGCGGGCAGTAATTCAGCGGGCGGATGCCTGAAGTCGAACAGCCGGAGACGGGCTTTGTGCGGATGCGGGCGAGAACAGCGGGTACCGAGTCGGCCACTCTTCGGAGAGGACTAACTGCTTGCAGAGTCTTGTGCGATGGTTCATGACCAGCGGTCCACGGAGATTAGCCGTAACGGCAGCGGGATCGTCTGAAGGAATGGTCAAAATCGTGACGACCGACAATTCGTCGCCGTCCTGCTTTTGAATTTCGATCATCGCATCCAATGAGAGTTCGATGCGATAGTCTGGATTGAAGAATGCCGGGTCGAGGATCACAAACGCGAGTTGAGGTTCCTCAACACACTGGAGCCACTTGAACGGCGCGTCCGTATCGTGATCCAGTATGACATACTGCGTGCATTCAGAAAAGCCTAGGATGCCGGAGGGAAACACCAGGAGCGTATCGTCGTTCACCTCAAACGTTCCGAACCTGCTCGACTGACACTTCATGACCTGTTCTCAGCCCCCCCGGCGCCCGGTTTTATTGGACAATTGGCGAAACGCTTCCAAAGGAATTATTACTGGTCCTGCGGCAATGCGATTTTCGTCTTGAATCCTCGCATGCACTTCATCGCGATGTACCTGCACCGCCGGCGGAGCTTCAATTCCCAGCCGTACCTGTCCGCCTTTGATGCCGAGCACCACAATGCGAACATCGGGACCGATAGTGACGCCTTCTCCCCTGCGTCGAGTCAAAACCAACATACAGGCCTTCCTTGGCAACTGGACACGTGTACATAGGTATATCGGTTCCGAGGGAAAGGAACTTGAGCGATGGTTAGCGGAGATAGTTGATCAGGGATGAGTCAAAGATCTTAGTAAATGTTTGACTGGCAGCCTGCACCGCCACTTCGTGTAGGCGGAGTTGAGTGATTGCCGTTGCGAGGTCGGCATCCTCATTGTCCGAGATGGATTTCGTGATTGTCAGCGTAGCGGTCTCCAATGCGTCGTGCGTGACTTGCAGACGATTGGCCAGGGCCCCGATGGTGCCTTGCGCATCGCTGATTTGGGCCGTGGCCAAATCGAGCGCCCCTAACCCGGCCTGAATGTTGGCGCGATTATTCCCTTCAAGCGCCACCAGAAGATCGCGGAGCGAATCAAACATGTTGGTGGTGGATCCGGTAAAGACCGTGCTTCCCGGCACGAGAATCTGCACGGTCTGATTTTCACCCACGGCAATCGACTGAGTTTCACTGTTGCCCTGGTAGGCGACCGTGTCTCCTGATGTAATCGTGAAAGGCTGCACATCGGTTTTCGTTCCACCGAAAATTGCCTGCCCGGCCACCTCGGTATTGCCCAGCTGGATCAACTGGCGTTGTAATTGACGAACTTCCTTAGCGATGCTCTGGCGTCCTTCTGCGGAGGTGGTGTCACTGCCGGCTTGAATGGTTAATTCACGCACTCGCGTAATCAAGTTCTGGGCCTGTCCCAATGCCTGATCGGCGGCATTCACCCGAGATGTCCCGAAGTTGATATTGCGAATCCACTGCGTCGCCTGGGAAAGCGCCGATTTGTCGAGTACGATTTGTCCGAACGCGCTGGGATCGTCTGCGGGATTGGTGACTCGCTTCTGGCTCGAAATCTGTTCCTGAGAAGTCAGCATTTGCACTCGGGAGCGCTGAAGATTGCCGAGCAGGATTCCATACATTTGTTGGTCGGCGACTCTCATAATGGCGGCTCCCTGTGAAATGATGCGGCAACTACCGCTTCAACGACAGAATCGTCTGCAGCATCTCGTCACTGGTCGTGATGAGTTTCGAGGCTGCCTCAAACGCGCGCTGATACTTCAATAAATTGATGAGCTCTTCATCCATCGAGACGCCGGAGACTTCCGCCCGATGGGCCAGCAATTGGTCGTGCAGAATCTCCTGTCCTTGCAGGTCTCGAGTCGCCCCCTGAAGCGTTCCGCCGAAGCTTCCCGCCATCGCGCTATAGTACCCTTGAAAGGTCGTGTTGCCCAATCCCGCCACCGCGGCAGTCTGCAGATTGCTGAGCGCCAAGGCGTTCACGTTATTCCCTGGCACGCCGGCCGCGGTCGAGGAAGCCGCGATCTTTTGTCTGTCCGTCAGGGCCAGGCTAATCGAGCCGGCCGTGGTTCCCGATGACAAGAAGAAGTCCTGGGTCGTGGATCCATCCAGACCGTATCCCAAACGATGTTGCGTGTTGACCTGCGAGACGAGTTGGGAGGCGAGGGTATCCAATGACGTTTGCAATCCAGCGGCCGTCGTATCGCGTGCATCGATCAACCCTTTGAGGCGACCGCCGCTGATGGCGGATGTAATATCCGTATTGGGCCCGGTCCCGCCGTCGTACCGCACGTCCAAGAGCCCGCTGTTTGTCACGTCAGGGACGCCGGTCAGTTTAAACGCCGTCTGTTCGGTGACTAAGACTTGTCCGGTTCCGACAAACACCGTCACCTGTCCGGTGCCGTCTTCAATCGAAGAAATATCGACCAGCTCCGCAAGCTCGTTGAGATACCGGCCGCGCTGATCGCGCAGGTCGTTCGCCTGCTGACCGCTCACTTCGGTGAGTTTGATCTCCCGATTCAAATCGGCAATCTTGCTCGCCAGGCCGTTCACATCGTTGATGCTGGACTGCACTTGTCCGTCCAAGGACAGGCGTTGCGCCGACAGTTGCGAGGCCGCCTGGTTTAAGAGTTTGGTCACCCCGTCGGCCTTCGTCAGCAGGACAGTTCGCGCAGTCAGATCGGCGGGATTCGTCGCGACATCCTGCCAGGCTTTAAAAAATTCATTCAGGCCGGCCGCAATACCTTGATTGTTCGAATCATTGAAGACCAATTGGATTTGTGTGAGCGCCTTCTGCGAGGCGCCGAACTGACCGATCCGTTCGTGGGACCCGAGTAATTGTTGGTCGACAAAACTATCGACGGAACGCCGAATTTCGCTCGCCGTGACGCCGGTTCCGATCTGCCCAGGCCGCCCGTTTTCGGGCAGACTTTCCGTGAGAATGAGCTCTTGCCTCGAGTAACCAGGTGTGCTGACGTTCGCAATATTCTGGCCCGTGACGGACAAGGCCCGTTGGAACGCGGCGAGTGCGTTGGATCCGACGCCGAATAATCCGTTGAGGCCTGACATAGGGGCTACCTGTTATCCCTTCGCCCTAACCATGCCGATGGGGCCCGCCACGACGGTACCCGAAGAAGAATACAGCGCCGCGGACTGTGGTGAGCGCTGCCACAAGCAGAGTGTACCTTGCAGGAATTCGAGCGACTGCCCGATGAGCGCGGCATTGAATCGGTTCAACTGATCCGTATGGCCGATGGCTGCAACAAGATCGGCTTCCTGCTGCTTCAGCGAGGACGACGGTGTGAGCGCAGCCGATTGGGTCGCTTCGTGACGCCGGTCCTGTTCCAACGCACGCATCTCATCCAAGAGTTGAGATTTTCGCTGGGTCACCGAGGTAAATTGGCCGAATGAAAGCGATCGAATCGCATCCTGCTCCTCAAGCAACAAGGCGCGGAACGCCTTGAGCTTCTCGAGCAATCGATGGATAGACGATGCGGTTTCAGTGGGGATATGCTGCGCTGCAGTCGACACCTTGCCTCCTCCCGACGATGCGCTTCGAGCCTGCGAGGACACCGTGCGACGAGTCGAGCTTGTGGACGACTCGCTAGAGGACCGCATCCGTCAGAACGTTCCGAATGATGGCATCTGCCACCTTCTTGCCGTCCACGTTGTAGGTGCCCCCTTCGACGGACTCGCGAATCTGACCGACTCGAACATCACGTTCCGCATCCGGTTGTTCCGCCGCAGCCAGCAGACGCTGAAGTTCCTTGGCCTGCTCTGAAATCTGAACGCGGTCTTGGGGCTGCGTCCCTTGAGACGGAGCATTCTTGCCGTGTGGCCGCTCCGTTTCCTGCACTCCCAACAAGATTTTCGCGAGATCTGCGGCCCTGCCGTTATTTGAGATCTCCATGACAGCTTCTCCTCCCCCAATTGCCAGGGTGTTCCAAAAGGCGTTTCCCCGAGTCGAGTACTCTTTCGGAGGAAGTGGCCCGGAACTTTAGGAAAAGCCAATAAATCAGGTAAGTTTTTCGGCATAGGCATCAACGAAAGCTGAAATTCCGATTCCCCCTGCCTCGGTGGATAATTTGGCTATTTCTTGATCATAGAAGGAGTACCACACCTGCTCCTCCTTTCGATCCAGCAGCCCTTTCGGGACCGTTTCTCTCATACTTTTAATAAGATAGGAGATAAAGTACGCTTCAAACTCCTGCCCGGCCTTATGAAGCCCTGCGCGAGCCTTCTCCCCTGTCTCAGCCTGGTCCACCGGACTACGAAATCCCAACGGCTGGGGAGCTGCCATCTGGGCTAAATCAAGTTGACCGGATATAAGCGTTTTTATTTCCATCACTTACATAGGCCTTTCCTAGACAATCTCAAGATTCGCTTGAAGTGCGCCGGCCGATCGGAGGGCCGACAAAATGGCCACAAGATCTCGCGGTGTGACGCCCACGGCGTTTAATGCCCGCACCACTTCTCCCAGCGTCACGGTTTGATCGACGACGATCAGTCGTGACTCCTGTTCGCTGACTTCCGTCTGCACGTCTGGAGTAACCGTCGTTTGCCCTTGGGTCGACCCGATCAGCGGAGCCGGCGGCTGCGAGACGTTGAGCGTATTCTTGACGGAAATCGTCAGGTTGCCGTGAGAGATCGCGCAAGTGGAGAGTCGGACATGTTCACCCAGGACCACCGTGCCGGTACGTTCGTTCACCACCACCTTGGCGGCGACATCCACGGTCACATCCAACCCTTCCATGGTCGCGATATATTCCACGACTCGTCCGTGAAAGCTCGCGGGAAGCGACGTTTTGACGAGGCCTGCATTCACCGGTACGGCCGTGCCCTTCCCAAACGTCCCGTCGATCACTTCCGCCGTTCGAATGGCCGTGGTGAAGTCCGGATGGCGCAGCAGCACAGACACGGAGTCCCAGTTTTCGATATCCACGACCAATTCTTTTTCCACAATGGCGCCGGCAGGAACGACCCCGGCTGCCTGATGGTTCTTCGTCACGGTCGCACCGCCTGCGCCTCCGGTACCTCCTAAGAATCCACCGATGGAGACCGGCCCCTGAGCCACGGCGAACACCTGTTGATTCGGCGCCTTCAACGGCGTGGACAACAGCGTGCCGCCCTGGAGACTTTTCGCATTGGCCATTGAGGAGACGATTGCGTCCAGCGTCATCCCTGGCTTCACAAACGGCGGAAGTTTCGCCGTCACCATCACCGAGGCAATATTGCGGGTGAGCAACTGAATGGGATCGATCACGAGATTGATGCCCATCTTGTTCAACATGGACATCATGGCTTGAATCGTAAACTGTCCGCCGATGACCTGATCGCCCGTCCGGTCGAGGCCGACGACGAGTCCATACCCGATCAACTGGTTTTCGCGCACGCCTTCGATTGTCGCGACGTCCTTGACCCGAACGGCCTGCGCCAATGAGGCCGAGAACAGGGTGATCGTGAGGAAGGCCAACATGCCCACTGCGGTTCGCCGAAACCAGGCCATCCCCTGCGGCTGTCTCTCAGGGACAGGCGCCGGTTTCGGCGGCGGAGGTGTCCAGGGACGTGCGAGGAGGTCGGGATCCATCGAGGCCGGGCGCAGAACCCCGCTTGACAGCATCAGCCGGAAGCATTGCGTAATCATCGCCCGTTGTTGTTTGCGCGGCCTCGTCATGATAACTCCTGTGGCTGGTCGATGCTTCCCGACGACCTTGCGATCAAAACGGATAGACCCAATCAAGAATTCTGACGAGCCAACCCGGCCGCTGCACATCGTCGACGACTCCCAGGCCGGAGTATTCGATCTTGGCGTCGGCAATGGCGCTCGACTGCACGGTGTTCTTCGTATTGACATCCACGCGCCTGACGATGCCTGCGATGGTCATGATCTGGCGTTCCGAATTGACGGTCACCTCACGGCGCCCCTCGACCCGTAAGTCACCGTTCGGCAAGACTTCCGTCACGATGGCTGAAATGGTGCCCGTCAACGTGTCCTCTCGATTCGTCGCGCCTTTGCCGCCGAACTTACTCTTGGCGCTGGCATCAACGCCGAAGCCGCGTTTGGCTTCCCCGCCCAGACGGATCCCGGGGAGGCCGAGATACCCCATCCCGGTCCCGCCGATTCCATTCGAAATAGTGGAGTCTCTCTCCGCGTTCGTGTCGGCGCTTTTCGACCCCTTGTGCTTTTCCACAATCAGAATCGTAATGATGTCGCCGATGCGCATGGCGCGAAGATCTTCATAGAGATAGGCTCGGCCATTCTCTTCCTGCCACAACGACCCCGTCGTCTTGGGCGGAGGCAGTTTGGCCATCTCCACCTTTTGTTGTTTCGTGCTGGGTGAGGCCGAACAGCCGATCAGCAGGCACAACGCAAGCCCACACCAGAGGCTCCCAATGGCGCGATATCGAACAAGCGAGCGGTTAAAAACTGACACGGACCACCCCCGGTGCGACGACGGTCGCCCGCAATTCCTTGCCGGAATCGACGTTGGAGACCGTGATAGTTTGACCGAGTTCACCATGCGATTTCGTGACCCCGACGGTTTGAATCGACAACCCTCCCTGCCGAGCCTCGATCATGACCCGATCGCCCTTATGCACGGCGAAGGGACGTCGCAGCGCGGTCATGCGAATAGCATTTTGAGGTGGAAGCGGGCGGATGGCCGCTTTGCCGATCACCTCGGCAAGATGAGTCACAAACGGTTGCTTGAGATCGTACAGCACGATCCGTTCCGTGGTGACGTCGTCGCTTTCGATCTGCTCGTCCACTTTAATCGGCCGGACCGGGACCACCACTTCAACAATCGCAGCCACGTCGGCCGTGGCATCGATCGTCTTGATGAATCGCCCGTTCACGGCCAGATGAATCTGAAACACTCGACGGCCAAGCGACTCGTCCGAACGAGCTGCACTGACCTGCAGGTCGACCGCCCCCGATGGCACGACAATCGGTTGCTGCGGATCGCCGAGCGCCACCTGACAATCGACGGCTCGGCCGGCCAGTTCTCGCTTCACGAAATCGTGGATCACCCCGCGGATTTGTTCCGGATAAATAAGCCGTTTCCCGCGTGCCTGCGGGAGACTGTGGGTCGGATGCGCAAACGCCTCGTGTATCTGGAACTGCGGCCGGGTCGAGGCCCGCTCCCCTGCCATCGCCGGCAGAACAGTGCTCATGACCAAACTGAGGGTCGCAACAGACAGCAAGCCGACTCGATTCACAGGTCTCACCCTTGGTTGATGGTGCGGCGCCGATTACCGGCGCAGGTTGTTGGCAATTTGCATCATTTCATCCGATGCCTGAATGGTCTTGGAGTTAATTTCGTAACTCCGCTGGGCGATGATCATGTTGACCATCTCCTCCGCCAGATTGACGTTCGAACTTTCCAGGAACCCTTGCTGCAACGTCCCGAAGCCGGTCGAAAATCCGCCTGTGCCCTGTTGCGCCGGCCCGGACGCAAAGCTGTCGAGAAACAAGTTGCCACCCATCGCGACCAAACCCGACGGATTGTCAAAACGCACCAACTGAATCTGGCCCACCTGCGACGCCTGAGTGACGCCGGGCAGCAGGACGGACACGGTGCCATCCTGACCAACATCGATTTTTAATGCACCTGATGGAATCGTAATGACTGGATTGAGTTGGTCGCCGTCACCAGTCACGAGGTTCCCGACGTTATCGCGCTTGAAAGAGCCGTTACGGGTATACATGATGGTGCCGTCCGGCCTGGTCACCTGGAAGAAGCCGGCGCCGTCGATCGCCAGATCGAGATCGTTCCCGGTCTGCCGCATGTTGCCCTGTGCCCATTCCTTGGCCACGGTGATGGGGCGCACACCGCCTCCGACCTGCACGCCGACTGGAAAGACGCCCACGTTCGACGCATTCGTGCCCGGCAATCGCTGGATTTGATACAGCAGATCGCCGAACTCCGCCCGACTGCGCTTGAACGCGTTCGTGTTGACGTTCGCCAGATTGTGGGCAATCGTATCCACGTTCAGTTGTTGGGCCGTCATTCCCGTCGCCGCCGTCCACATTGCGCGAATCATACACCCCTCCTATTGCACTCGGCCCAGGTCTTGGATGGCCGTCTCCGTCATACGATCCATGGTTTGGATCAATTTCTGCGCCGACTCGTAACTGCGCATGCCCTGCATCATCTTCACCATCTCACTCAGCGAATTCACGTTTGACTCTTCAATATGTCCCGACTGTACCTGCGGTTGCGTGGAGACCGTCGGCTTCCCGCCGACAAAGAGTCCTTCGGCAAATTTCTCCGGCATCGCAGTTTCGGGGAACTCGACGACCTTGATGCTGCCGATCGGAGTCCCTTCCACTTGGATTGCCCCCTCTGCATTGATCTGAATGTTACCGGCCGGCACCTTGATCTCCCCTTTGGTACCCATGACCGGGTGCCCGAGATTCGTGACCAAGCGGCGTTGGCTATCCAGCGAAAAAATGCCGCTGCGCGTATATCGAACTCCATCGGGTGTCTTCACTTCAAAGAATCCGTTGCCCTGTAGCGCAAGATCCAAGGGATTCCCCGTAATGCGAATTCGTCCCGGCTCAAACGCGGTTCTGATGCCATGCGCTTCCGCGAACACGCGTTCGCTCGGACCGGCAGGCCTGGTGGAAATCGTGGCGGTGATTCCCCCTGTGACGACTCCTGTGCCCACAGAACTCGCGCGCGCAAAAAGTCCTCGGAACCCTTGCTGATCCTGCTTGAATCCAGCCGTATTGACGTTGGCCAGGTTGTTGGCAAAGACCTGGAGTTGCTTTTCCTGGGCAACGGCGCCGGACAGTATCGGGTAGATCGCTCGATTCATCTGAGAGTCTTCCAGTGGACCTGTGATGCTACAGGAGGAGTTAGCAAGCGACATGCCACCCCCCTTCCTGATGTGAGCGACACGTCAGCAGGGAGTGGCTCGAAGAAAATCCTTATGATTGCAGTGGGATGGACACCCGGGGACGGGCGGGCACGATATCGCCTCACTCCATCACCGATCGAATGGCCCGACCGGAGCGGAAGTCTTTGCCTCAAGGCAGGAAAGTCCTGCCTACATCAGCGAGCCAGTCTGTGGGAGCGAGGTGAATTACGCCGCGAGGGTGGAGGCCGAATCGAGGGAGGAAGCAGTCAGGGCGTCATGCCATCCGTAGATGGCGTACCCTTCGGCACGAGCCGCAGCAACAGCCCGAGTAGCGGCATTGAGGAGTGGGCCACTCTCTTCCGCATCATGGCCGGAAAGACCGATTCCCATGCGGCTGGTGAAAAACAGTTCGTGCGCATCCAGCGTCACCGGGAGCGCGATCGTGGCGTGCATTTTTTGGGCGATGGCCAGCGCCTCATCGGGCCCGCTCACCTGATCCAGGAGGACCACGAAGGTCCGTTCGGCCAACCGTGCGAGCGTGTCGGTGCTTCGCAGGGCACTCTTCACCCGCGCGGCTTGCACTCGATACATGAGGCTCTCGTTGACTTGTGTCGACGCATCGATTTGCGGCGTGAAATGATCCATCTCGATCATGATCACCGCGACCTGCCGGCCGTGCGCCTGTGCGCGTGGCAAGGCTTGATTGAGGAGCGCCGTGAACAACCGCCGAGTCGGCAAACCGGTCACCGAGTCGTAGGTGTGCAGGCCCATGATGTTCGACTCCTCCGAGCGCGTATGCAGCATACTCGCCGATTGAGCTGCCCTCGGCGTCCAGAAGGTCGCGCCAAAAATGACAAGTGTGAGAACGAGGCCGACCGAGATCATGAGCGGATAGGCCGTCAACGCCGAGAGAGTCAGCAGACCCACGGAGGCTGTCCAATATAATCCGCCGGCCATGAACAGAATGCAGGCCCCCGCGCCAAGTTGCGTGGTATCGAAGAATGCCGAACCCGTTTCGTCATCGGGCCGGCCATGCCGGTTCGTCGAATCACGTCCCCTGAGATCGCCCAAATGGCTGGATTCCTGGCGCGGCTGATTCATACCTTCCCCAAAACATCTCATTCCCAACGGGCTGTCTGGGCTAGGGAGGTATCGGAGAACGGTAGGAGAAACTGAAGGGAGGGGTATTCCTACGACGCCGCGGTGATATTCCCGATGTGAACGAACAAGAACGGCGATCAGGTTGCCAGAAGCGCCTACTCAGACATCAACCGGTTCGAGACGTGTCTTCAGGTGGAGGATGGCTTTCGAATGGATCTGACAGACTCGGGATTCGGTCACCTTGAGCGTCTGCCCGATTTCCTTCATCGTGAGTTCCTCGAAGTAATAGAGCGACAACACCAGCCGTTCTTTTTCAGGCAGATCGTGAATCGCAGATTCGAGCACGTGACGCGCCCGCTCATTCACCAGCAAGGACAGCGGATCGGGCTGATTCGAGTCGGTCAAAACACTCAGTATCTTATGCCCATCCTGATCCTGTACGCCCAGATCGTCGAGGCTGATGACCACGGCTCCCCGTGAGCGGGTTAAGAATTCATCCAATTCTTCCGCGGACATCTTCAGCTCTTTGCCGACTTCCTGATCCGTCGGCGGGCGGCCGAACCGATGCAAGAGCTCGGAATAGGTCTTTTGTAACAGTGTAATTCGTTCGTGAACCGAACGCGGAATCCAATCCATCGACCGGATTTCATCGAGCATGGCGCCACGGATTCGAAACTCTGCATAGGTCTTGAACTTCGCTTCTCGGGTCGGGTCGTACTTGTCCATCGCATCCATGAGGCCCATGATCCCGACAGACATCAGATCTTCCGCGTCCATATAGGCCGGCAGGCGGAATGCCAGTCGATGGGCCATGGCCTTCACCACGTGGGTGAACTCCTGAATCACGCGTTCTCGATCCGCTTCCGGAATCACCCGGCGGGAGGCGTTTCTGACTGCAGACATTTTTCGAGCATCCATCATTCGCTACAATCCTTTCAGTCAGTGCGTCCGCAAGAGTTGTTGCCAGAGAAACTGCACTGTGCCTTTAGGAAGCGCCGGTGGAGTCAACTGAGCCACCGCCTCAGTCAATTCTCGAAACGCACGGCTCGCCGGCGCGTGCGGAAAGAGATCGATCACGGCCCGCTGCTGAGTGACCGCCATCGGGACATAGTCGTCCAAGGGAATGGCGCCGAGATAATCCAGAGAAATATGCAAGAACCGGCTGACGGCCAACTCGAGTTTCCGGAAGATGCGCGCAGCATCTCGCGGCGACTTCACCATGTTGACGAGCACGTAAAACCGACGTTCCCGGTATTGTCGGAGCAGCACCTTCATCAAAGCATAGGCATCGGTCATGGAGGTGGGTTCCGGAGAGACCACGACCACGATCGATTGCGCGGCCGCTGCAAAGTAGGTCACGGTGGAAGAAATCCCCGCGCCGGTATCGATCAGCAACACGTCCATGCTCGAGGCCAATCGTTCAAGTTCATCTTGAAGGATCAGCTGCTGCGCTTCCGTCAGGATCGTCAATTGAGAAATGCCCGTACTGGCCGGGAGAACCGTAATCCCCTGCGGACCGGCCAAAGCGATATCTTCGAGCCGACAAGTCTTGGCAAGCACGTGCTCCAACGTATATTTCGGGGTCAGCCCCAGCAGAATATCGACGTTGCCCAATCCGAGATCTGCATCCAGGACGAGCACACGTTTTCCGGTTTGGGCCAGAGCGATGGCGGTATTGACCACGACATTGGTCTTCCCCACGCCGCCTTTTCCGCTGGTCACGGTAATGACCTGCGTGCGAGAGGGACCGACGTTGTCACCAAGCACCTTCATCTGCGGATCCATAATTCCTGGTTGCATCGCCATCGTCACTCCCCTCTTGTTCGACCGTCGCCTATCGCACGTAACTCTTCATGCCCGGCACACACGTTGGAGTCGTCTGTCGATCCCAGGTCTGAGTGCTCCCGCCGGCCGGCGTCCGCACTTGCCCTCCCAGTAACAGGTCGCCCAGGCGATCGACTTGCGCCTGAACCAGGTCGTCAGGCACCCGTTGGCCGGTTCCCCAATAGGAGAGCGGAATCCCGGTGCGATGGGTCGCCTCAAAGATGCCGCCATATCCGGCGGTTTCATCAAGCTTGGTAAACAGTAATCGGAGACCGGGCACATCCACACACTGACTGGTGCTGACCACGAGATCGGGCACACGCGTACCCGCCGCCAGAACGAGATGGACCTCCATGGGAGTGCCCCCGGTGAGCAAGCCCCTCCAGCGTTGCGCCGCGATGGGCTCGTAGGGATTGAAGCCGGCAGTATCGATGAGAATCAATTCCGCCTCACAGGCCTGCTCAATCGCCGCGCGAGCCTCGCTGCAAGACGCGGCCACCGACAGCTCGATACCCAACACCTCGGCATAGAGACGAAGATGTTCCACTGCCGCGGGTCGATAGGTATCCATCGTGATCAGGGCGACGCTTCGCTGCTCGACGATGCCGTAGTGCGTGGCCAGCTTGGCAATGGTCGAGGTCTTGCCGACCCCGCTCGGCCCCACGAACAGGGCAACTTTTTGCTCCCCTGCCCTACTGAGCAGAGGGCCGGCTGTGGTGACGCGATCAAGCAGCACCGTCCGGAGCAACTGCAGGGAGGAATTGCGCTGCGCCGACCCCTTCTCCACCAACGTTTCTCTAAGTTCCCGCAAGCACGCTTCGGCCGTCACATGCTCCACACCCTGCGCCAGCAAATCTTCATACACCCGTTGAAAGGACTGGAATGTGGTGCCTTGGCTCTCACCCTGACCGTGCGCGGAGGCCGGTGTCGCTCGGGGCTCACGCGGTAGACTTTCGGCCGGACGGCCAACCGGTCGCGGTTTTTCCGGCGACGTCTCCATCGCACCCTGGAGGGTTCGTTGAAAGCGCGATTCCTCCGCCGGCACCAGAGGCGCATGCCTATCGGCCGGACGTGTGGCGTCATCTTCACCGAGCAACGGCGCTGCTTCCGGGACGGCGGCATCATCTTCAATAGCTGCCATGACCTCTAAGACAGACCCGCCTAACAATCCAAACCCGTTATCCCACGATCGCACTCGTTTCGTGGACAGAATCACTGCATCGGGACCTAACGTGTCCTTGATCGACCGAATGGCCTCGTGCATCGATTTGACATGGAACGTCCGTACCTTCATGCCAAGCTCCTGCTTTCACCGACTTCAAGGTCGAGCCGGACGGTTTCCATCGCCTGCAAACGTGTCACGCTTTCCACCTCATTCATTCCCAAGATCGGTACCGAGTGCAAAATTCTGTCCGTCAGTTTCCGCAGATGCCGCCGTAAGGAAGGCGAGCATAAAATGACCGGCTGATGCCCTCGCCCGACCATACGTTCCGCGGCAGCCTTCAATGCTGTGAGCAGTTTCTGTGCCACCAACGGATCGGGCACCCACTGGTTTCCCTGTCCCGCCGCATTCGCCTGATCGGCCAGTGTCCGGTCCAATCGTGGGTCGAGTCCGATGATCGGCAGAGAGCCATCCGGCGCAAGGTACGGCTTCGTAATCGTCCGTCCCAGCGCTTGTCTGGCGACTTCCGTCAGGATATCGGGATCTTTGGTGCTCGCCGCATGGTCGGCCACTGTTTCAAGAATCGTTCGCAAGTCACGAATCGGCACGCCCTCCCGCAAGAGATGCGACAACACCCTGACAAGCGTACCCAGCGGAATGAGATTGGGAATGACTTCCTCGACCAGCTTGGGGTGATTCTTGCCGAGTTCATCGAGCAAGCCCTGCACTTCTTGCCGCCCCAGGAGTTCATGCGCATGCCGCTTGATCAGCTCTGACAGGTGCGTGGCGATCGCAGACCCGGGATCCACGACGGTATATCCCGCCAGCTGCGCCCGTTCGCGTTGCTTCTCCGGCACCCACAAGGCCGGCAGGCCGAAAGCCGGTTCCTTCGTCGGGAGTCCTTGGATAGCGCCGCGCTGAGCTGTTCCCGGATCGATTGCCAAAACATGCCCGGGCATGACTTCAGACTTGGCCAATTCGACACCTTTCAACAGGGCCGCATATTCATTGGGTCGAAGTTGCAAGTTATCCCGAATATGGATGGGAGGGAGCACGAAACCCATTTGCTCGGCAAACTGTCGCCGCAGCCCTTTAATTCGATCCAGCAGAGCCCCACCCTGCCCTCCATCGACGAGACTGATCAGTCCGTACCCGACCTGCACTTCCATGAGATCCAGAGGGACCACCTGCGTGGCCGACTCTTCGGCCTTGACCTGCGGCGCGGCCTGCGCCGGGGCGGCCTCAGCCAACTTCTGCTGCTCATTGATTTGATAGGCGATCCACGCGCTCAGCCCCCCCAACGCCAGAAACGCCACATGGGGAAGCCCAGGGACCAGGCCCAGGGTGATCAGGATGCCGGAGGCGGTGCCGATGGCTTTGGGCGAAATGAGCACTTGCCGGCTGATTTCAAAACCCAGGTTGACCTCGGACGCCGCGCGCGTGATGACGATACCGGCTGCGGTCGACACGATGAGCGCCGGAATCTGCGCGACGAGTCCTTCACCGACCGTCAGCAAGGTATACGTCTGCGCCGCGGCCGCCACCGTCATACCCTGCTGCAGGACACCGATCGTCAAACCGCCGACAATATTGACGAAGGTAATAATGACGGCGGCCACGGCATCACCACGGACGAATTTGCTCGAACCATCCATAGCCCCATAAAAGTCTGCTTCCTGCGCGATATCCTTTCGTCGCTGACGCGCTTCCTTGTCGTTGATGAGACCGGCGTTGAGATCGGCATCGATGCTCATCTGCTTGCCGGGCATCGCATCCAAGGTGAACCGTGCGGCGACTTCCGCGACACGGCCGGCGCCCTTCGTAATGACCACAAAGTTGATGATGACCAAAATCGTAAAGACCACCAGACCGACGGTATAGTTGCCGCCGACGACGAACGTGCCGAAGGCCCGAATGACTTCTCCGGCGGCAGCCGTCCCCTCATTACCGTGCAGGAGAATCAATCGCGTCGAGGCGATATTGAGTGCCAGGCGCAACAGCGTCACCATCAACAAGATCGAGGGAAACACCGAGAACTCGAGCGGCCGTCGCACCTGCATGCCGACCAGGAGAATAATGATCGACACGGTGATATTGAAGGCGAGCAGCAGATCCAGAAAGAACCGAGGCAACGGAATCAACATGACCATCAAGATGCCCACGACTCCGACGGACATCATGATGTCCGGGTGCTTCACCAAAGAGGTCGTGGGAATTGAAGTCGTCTCGTTCGCCATATACACTCCCGTTCCGACTACGCCGGCGGCAATTTGCCGCGGACCCGATACACAAACGCGAGGATCTCCGCGATCGCACGATAGAGGTCTTCAGGGACTTCACGCCCCACGTCGACCAGCTTGAACAGAGTGCGCGCGACCAACTTGTTTTCGACGATCATGACCCCGTGTTGGCGCCCGATTTCCCGGATCTTTTCGGCGATAAAACCGGCGCCCTTGGCCACGACGACCGGGGCCCCCATCGCCTTCGAGTCATACTTCAGCGCCACGGCCAAGTGCGTCGGATTGGTGATGATCACATCCGCCTTCGGCACCTCGGCCATCATCCGCTTTCGAGCCATATCTCTCTGCGTACTGCGAATCTTGGCCTTGAGGGCGGGATCTCCTTCCGCCGCACGACTTTCTTCTTTGATTTCATCGCGCGACATTCGCAGGTCGCGCTCCCATTCAAAGCGTTGAAAGCCATAATCCAGGGCACCGATGATCATGGCGGCCCCGCCCATCATGAGCGCGGCTTTGAACGTGGCCCACCCCACGGTCGGTAACAGCGTCTCCATACCGAATTGAGTCAGCGGTGAAAACAACGTCATATCCTGCTTAATCGTGAGATACCCGACGCCTCCGATGGCGATGATCTTGAGCCAGGATTTCACCAGCTCGCTCAATGACCGCACAGAGAATAGACGGGCGAATCCACCCATTGGACTAATGCGGGACATTTCCAACTGCAGTCCGTCCCGCTTCCAGAGAAAGCCGGTTTGCATGAGGTTCGCGCCGACGCCGACGACCGCGATTCCCGCCACCACCGGCCCCAGCATCACAAATACATCGAGTCCGATTTGCCTCAAAATGAGGTGCAGGTTATCGAGGCTGAGCGAGCGCTGGGTGGCCTCCTCCATAGATTTTCCGAGCCACCATTGCAGCGATCCGTGGAGCCCGTTCAGAATGCGCGGCGTCATCCAATACAGCGCGCCCAAACTTCCCAGCAACGACATCGCCATCGCGGCATCGCGACTGAGGGCCACCTGGCCTTTCGCCCTCGCATCTGCTTTGCGTTTCGGAGTCGCTTTCTCTGTACGATTGTCGCCGCCGTCAGCCATGTCCAAGTGCTTTCAAAAGACCCAGGATGGTGTCCACCAGAGTTTCGAATTCTTTCGCAAACAACGACAAGGTAAACGGCATGGCCAGGCTCATCGCCAGGAGCCCCGCCCCGATGGTGAGGGGAAAACTCATCACAAACACGTTCATTTGAGGGACGGCTCGACCGAGCACCGCCAGCACGGTGTTCACGACCAGCAAAGTCGCGAAGACGGGAGCCGCCAGTTTTAGCGCGACCCTCAACATGTTCTGCGTCAATTGGATGATATCCTGAGCGATACTGTCGGACAGCTTGGCAGCGAAGGGCGGCACGAACTCATAACTCATACCGATCGCATGCACCACCATCAGATGTGCGTTGAGGGACAGAAACACCAGCGAACCGAGGGTGAGCTGAAACTGCGCAATGATCGGCGCATTTTGATGGCTCATGGGATCGAACATCTGAATCGCACCGAAGCCCATCTGGGTGCCGACCAGCTCGCCGGCCACTTGAAATCCCGAAAAGAGCAGGCGCACCGCCAGCCCGATGGTCAAACCGATCAGGAACTCACTGCCGATTCCCGCAATGACCAGCGCCGGGTCCGCCGGCAAACTCGGCAAGTGAATGATCGGCGTCAGGACAAGCCCCAGCATGGTGACGAGTCCTGTTTTGACCGGCATGGGGATCGTGCGCGAATTGAGGATGGGAAACACGCTGACAATCCCCGCAATGCGGACCAGCAAAATAGAAAAGGCCTGGAACTGCGGGAGCGCAAGATGAATGGTGTTCGCGGTGCTCATTGCAGTCTCGGGTCCTTCAGTGGATCAATGTAGGAATGCTGGTAATGAGCTGGGTCATAAAGGCAATTAAGACGCCCATCATCCACGGCAGAAACAACAAGGTCGCGGCGAAGATCGCCAGCACTTTCGGCACGAATGTTAACGTCGCCTCGTTGATTTGCGTCATCGCCTGAAACGTGCTGACCAGCAGTCCGACGATCAGACTCAACCCCAAGATCGGCGCGGACACCAAAATCGTGGTTTCGATGGCTTGGCGGCCGATTTCCGTGACCGTTTCAATCGTCATAGGCGGTTGTCCTATTGAAAACTTTTGACCATCGAACCGACGACGAGATACCAGCCGTCGGCGAGGACGAAGAGAATCAGTTTGAACGGCAACGAAATCATGACCGGCGGCAGCAGCATCATGCCCATGGACATCAGTACGCTGGCGACGACCATGTCGACGATGAGAAACGGAATGTAGAGAAGAAATCCGATTTGAAACGCAATACGCAGCTCACTGAGGACGAATGCGGGAATGATCACGTGGATCGGAACCTGCTCCACTTGGGTGGCTTTGGGAGCATGCGAGAGTTCCATGAACAACTCCAAGTCCTTGTCGCGCATTTGTTTCAACATGAAGGCTCGGATCGGTTGAATGCCGCGGTTCCATGCATCTTCGTACCCGATTTGTTCGGCAAGCAGCGGCTGCAGGGCGTCCTTGTACACGGCCTGCCCGACAGGGGCCATGACAAACATCGTCAAAAATAAGGCCAAACTGATCAAGACCTGGTTGGGCGGGACCTGCTGCGTGCCCAGAGCCTGCCGAAGAAACGACAGTACAATGACCATCCGAGTAAACGACGTGACCATGATGAAGATCGCGGGCGCTAAGGAAAGCACCGTGAAGAGGGCCAGAATCTGCAGCACCACAGCAGTCTGTTTGGTGCCGCCCTGGCCGAGATCGATCGTCAGCGACGGCCCTTGGGCATGAACGGATGAGGCGCTGAAGAGGCAAGACACAATGATCAGGGCGACGAACAGACAGGTGAAGCGTCCATGAGCACGTGCCGGCACCGCCGTGGGACTACTTCGTTGCACGACGTGCCTCCTCGAGATCGTTTGATTGGGTGAAGGCCGGCGAAACGGTGGACGGCCCCGCATCCGCCAGAAGTCGTGTAACGACGGCAGGATCGGTGATCTTGCCGAGCGGCACCATATCGGTGGCCGTCGTGCCCAGGATCAACACCTCACCCGCAACGGCTACCACCATGACTTGTTTCCTCGCGCCCAACGGACCACTTCCGAGAATCCTCACCAACGGGGTACCGTGAACAGGAAGAAAGCGCCGCCCGACGGCGGAACGCGCCACCGCAAGCAGACCTAGGATCAACGCCAGGACGACTCCGAGCGCCGACACCATACGAACGACACTTTCCCACATCTCCATGGAGACCGTTCATTCCCGGCGGCGAGCGCGGGGGCCGTCTCGTCGCCGCCCTGATTTACCCGAGTTGCTGAATGCGCTGATTGGGACTCACGACATCCGTGAGGCGAATGCCGAACTTTTCATTGACCACGACCACTTCGCCGCGCGCGACCAATTTGTTGTTCACCAGCACCTCCATCGGCTCTCCAGCCAGCTTGTTCAATTCAATGACCGACCCCTGCCCGAGCTGGAGCAATTCCCGAATCAGCATGCGTGTCGAGCCGATCTGCACAGTGACTTGCAGCGGAATATCGAGCACAAACTCGATATTTTTGTTCGCAGGGACGGCACCCTGATTATCGACCGGCGGAAACGAGGTCGGCTGAGGAGCCATGTCCCCGGCGCCGACATTGGAAGAATCCGACTCTGCAGTGGCATCGCCGTTGCCCATACGTAAATCTCCTTTACTTCCGACGGACCCTACCCCACGATCTTGGTGACGCGGCAGGCATGGTTTCCTTTAAACACTCCCGGTTGCCCATGAAATTTCGCATCGCCTTCGACCAAGCACAGCATCGGATCGCCGGGATGTTGATCCAGCAGTAAGACATCACCGGGATTGAAGTTCAGCAGGTCCTGCACGTTGATCTTCGCCGTTCCCAGCTGCACGGCCACGGCGACATCGCATTCCTGGAGCGAGTCTTTGAACCTGCTGCCCCAACTACTGTCTTGTTCGACATTGTCTGCAAACAAACCGGAATACAGCTTTTCTTTGATTGGCTCCAACATGGAGTACGGGTAGGCAATGAACATTTCACGGGCGATGTCGCCCAGGTGCACCTGCAACGTCACGACCACCACGATTTCAGACGTCGTCACCACCATGGCAAACTGAGGGTTACTCTCCGATCGGAGATATCCGATCTTCACTGGCATGACGGCCTGCCACGCCTTCTCCAGATCGGCCAGCGCTTGCTGCACCAGCTTTTTGATCAGACGGACTTGAATCGTGGTGAACTCCCGGCCTTCAGGCTTGACGTGTGTTTGGACTTTTCCACCGAAGAAGAAATCCACAATCAAATACACCAGCATCGCGTCCATGACGTAGAGTCCGTTCCCCCGCAACGGTTCCATCCCGAACAGATTGAAGGAGGACGGCACCGGCACCTTCTGAATGAAGTCCCCAAACTTGATGATTTGTGTGCCGACGACGCTGAATTCGATTTTCTCGCGCAACAGGCCGCTCCACGAGATGGACTGCTGGCGCGTGAAGCGATCATTGATCATTTCCATCGTGGGCATGCGCCCGCGAATGATGCGTTCCTGGCTGGTCAGGCTATATGTTTTGACCCCGCCCGGTTCTTCCTCCTCCTTGGGAGCCGTTTCGACGTCGCCGGACATCACGCCGCCCATCAGCGCATCGATTTCTTCTTGCGAGAGTATCTTCTCCATGGCGTCCTTGAGGAACGGCAAACGGCTATTGGATGACGAACTCCGTGAAGTACGTCGATTTCACCGACTTTTTCGGCAGCAACCCGTTGATGCGGTCCGTAATGTCTTCTCGCAACTTGTGCTTCCCTTGCGGAGAACGGGCCGTCGCGGAATCCAACCCGGTCAGTAACACAAGGATGGCGTCCCGGATTTGCGGGGTACGCGCCTTAATCTGTTCGACCGTGCTCGAACTGTCGGCTTCCACCTTGAGTGTCACTTTGAGGTATCGGATTTCAGGCGTGTCCGCGAGGTTGACGATGAACGGGTCCAAATCGGCAATGGTGCCTGCATCGGCCGCCACACCATGGCCACCTTTGTCCTCGGCTTCCCCATGAGCGGCCGGTTTCTCCGACCCGCCTTCGCCTTGCGCCTTCTCCGCCGGCGGTGCGCCCATCATTTTGACCATCGCAAAGGCGCCACCCAGGGCCAGAACCAAGACCCCCGCGACGATGATGATGACCATCTTCATCGGAATACCCGCGGGTGCGGCGGGCGCCTTCTCTTCAGCTGCGTCTGACATACAAACCTCCTGCGGACAGTGTTTGCTGGCGTTGCTCGATTGTGCAATGCATATGCCACGCAGGGAGCGACCTGCCACCTCGATCCATCCTCGTCGATGCACAAGAATGGGTGATAACCCGCTGATTTCATGACCCTGCGTCCAGCGAGATCGTCCGTCGGTTTCAGTGGGTTGGAACGATGTCAGCAGGGTGACGCCGGCTTCGAGAAGGCTGACAGAATGTTGACGTAGAGGGGAACCGCGTGAGGAACGAACTGCTGGGGAACCGCTAGGTAGAAATTGCCCACTGGGGCCCTGATGCGCGCCGGATGAGCGCGCACCAGGGCGCTTCGACGTTATCGCTTGAGGTTCACCAGTTCCTGTAACATTTCATCGCTGGTCGTAATCGCGCGAGAATTGGCCTGGAACGCGCGCTGAGTAATGATCATATCCACAAACTCCTTGCCCAGATCCACATTGGATTGCTCCACGGTTCCCGACAAGACGCGCCCCAATCCATTGACCGTCGGAGCGCCGGCCAATGCCGCTCCAGACTCGACCGTCTCCAGGAAGTGATTATCGCCGACGTTGGCCAGCCCATCGGAGTTCATAAAGCGACTCAGGACGACTTGCGCCAACACACGCGTTTGGCCGTTCGTGAATTGCGCGAGCACTCGCCCCTGCTTATCGACGCTAATCCGATCAAGGGTGCCTGAGGAATAGCCGTTCTGAGATTGACTCACAACACCGGAGGCAGATCCGAATTGCGTCATGGCAGATAAGTCTACCGATATGGCCTGAGGAGTCGTGGCGCCGTTGGTCAGCGTCGCCGTGATCGCCTGTGTTCCCCCGGCGGTTAATGCACCGCTGGCATTAAAGGTCATATTGGTCTGCGCAGTCGCCGTGCCTCCGTCGATCTGGGAGAACACACCCCAGGCATTGGCGGCCGTCTTTCGGAAATACAATTGCATCTGATGTGAGTTTCCGAGGGAATCATAGAAGGTCATTCCGGTGGAGAAATTGTACGACGCGGTATCGGTGACGTTGAACGCCGCCGTGGGCACCGTAGCATTGGCATTGAGATTGCCAAGAATGTCGGCCGTGCTCGTCGCAACGGGTGGGACGGCACTGGACGTCAACGTAATCCCACCGATGGTGCTGGTCAGATTGCCGTTGGCATCGGCCTGATAGCCCTGGAGCAAGGCGCCGCTGCTGTCGACGACCTGGCCAAGATTGTCCACTTTAAATTGACCGGCTCTCGTATAGAAATTTGCACCGGACGGATTCCGTACCAGGTAAAACCCGTTCCCATCGATCGCCAGATCGAAGGTATTGCCCGTGGTGGTCATCGAGCCTTGCGCAAAGTTGGTTTGCACATCGTTGAGAAACACACCGAGACCGATCTGATCGCTACCGGATCCGCCGCCCAGGCTTGACGAGATCAGGTCTGAGAACGTCGCCCGGCTGGATTTAAATCCCGCCGTCCCGACGTTGGCGATATTATTGCCGATCACACCCATGGCATTGCCGTACGAACTCAATCCGGTCACGGCCGTGAACATCGACGTTAAAATACCCATTACCACACCCTCCTTGTTGCCACACCCCGTAAAACTCTCTCGATCCGTTCGACCATGCCGCCAGCCGACTCGCGCTAGGCTACCGCAGAGGTGCCGGTCGTCGCGGTCTTATTCTGTGCATTTTCCTGGAGCGTCACACTCTTCTCCATCAACGACACCAGCTTCGACATTTGTTCCAATTGGGAGAACTGCGCAGTCTGGGCGATGAAGTCTTCATTCTCCATCGGCTTCAGCGGGTCCTGATGCTGCAGTTGAGTCACGAGCAACTTCAGGAAATCGTCTTTCCCCAACGGCTTGGGCCCATCCGTAGTCGGCTTCGATGAGTCTGTGGGCGTCGTCTGTGTAATGACTTTGCTGATATCCATGGGGCCTCCAATCATGCAAATATACTGACTCGTTCACTTGTGTAATGGCGGCTCTCTTCCCTCGCACTTCGTTCTTCTTCTCCCTCGGTCGACTGTGGGCCCGAGGGCGTCGCAGAACGGCCCGATTGTTGCTGGAACATCCACGCGGTATCGCTTCGCCCCTGCTGCTGATCGACCGTCACCCGAAGCATGCCCATTTCAAGGCCGGTCGTGCGGAGCGATGACTCCAGGGATTGTCCCTGCTGCAACAGGCCTTGCCCCAATTCTCCATGTTCCGTTCGAATATGAGCATGCACGGTTTGATCGCTCATCATGACACGCACCCGCAGAGGCCCCATGTCCAGGGGATCCAATTCGAGCATGACACTCTGCGACACCGGCGCGGTTCCCCGAAGTTCGGACAGACGTTCGGATTCGGCAACACGGAGAGCCGCCGTCGCTTGTCCGGCATCCGTCCGGCTAGACGCGCTGTCGTTGGAAGAAACCGCCGGTTGTTGCATGCCGTTCATGCGATCGAGAAATGGCGATCGGTCCACCGATCCGTTTGCGTTCATCTGGCCCGGTAGTGAACGATCGTTCCCCGCCGCAGAATCGGAAAACTGTTGCGACTCCTTCTCCAGGTGCGTGTCGGCGGTGGCACCCTCTTGTCCTCGGCTCAGAGACGTCACAGCAGAGAGTCCCTCGAGAAATGCTGGTCGATCAACCTGAGTCGCCGCCACTGATTCCGAGACGCCAGCTTCCGTCTTGCTGTTCGGCGCGGCGGTGAGAACCGCCTTCATCCTGTTCGAGTCAAGGTTCATGTCTTTGAGCAACACCTCGGCGTGATCCGAACTCACGTCCGGTGCGAGGTGTTGATTGTCGGCGTGCAATGGCAGAGGGAGCGGTAGGGCATCCTTGCTACCCCCGTCGATTTCGGCCGTCTTCGTTGGTTCAGGATGCGGCGCTGTAACAACTGGTACGACTTGGCCAAGCGCTTCTGTTCCCGTAGAGAGCGCCGGAGCACTGACAGCGCCGGGCTGAACCGTCGAAGGCCTCTGGGCGATAGATGCCGCCGCGGCAGCCTCCCCTCCGGCCAGAACCGGCACGTCCGACTCGGTCTCTGAATCGGAGCCTTCCGTCGACGGTGTGACGGACATGTCTTCGACAGGTGCCGTTACCATCATCATCGCAGCCAGAAGCATCTCCTGTTGCTGCGTGGGTGCCTCATCAGCCTCGTCACGGCCTTCGTCGACGCTCATGGCATCCACTTCGTTCTTAGCCCCACAGTCTTTCGTCGCACAGGCCTGGTCGTGCTCACGCACCGGGTGTTCACGACGTACCGCAACAGCGGGGCGATCGGTCTGCTGCTGCGATGACTCAACTGAAGTAGGTCGTGACGAGCCCGTTGCGGCCATACGCTTGGCGCCTGCCCGGCCTGATACCGGTTCCTGCCTCATCGTGTTCTGGCGGGACTCCGCTCGTTCAAGCACCGAATCGAACTCGCGGGAGCCCCCCGCGTTATGGGCCGGTTTTGGGCGATCTCGGCTGTCCACACTGGGCTGTGTACCCTGACTTGGGAGTCCGCTGAAGAGCGACTGCATATCGGTGGCCATAGATGTTCCTATCCGTTTCGAAAGCTGTGCGCTGTCATGGAACACTATTACAAAGGTCGTGCCATCACGCCGACATGAGAAAACCCCGCATGACAGGGGGTTTTCATGAGGATGACATTGATTTGGGTCTGGGAGACGGAAGATTCTGCAGGAGACGAGGGAAAAACCTGCCGGATAACCGGGCAGGAGGACGCGGTGGTTACGGAGCCGTGAGCAATTGCTCGGTGAGTCGAGCGGCGCGATCAGGCTTCACTTCGGAGAGGATGGCACCTGCGGATTTTCCCTTGAGTAACCGCAGCACTTCCACGGCTTTGCGGTCCGGCATCCGTTCCAGACGGGCGGCCGCTTCCTCCGCGGGCATGGCTTCGTAGATTTTTGTCAGTTGCGCCTGATTAACGTTGGCCGCCCCCCCGGGCTTCGCACTTGTCTTGGATTTCTCCGCTTCAGTAGTCGCCTTCGCTTGAGCTGCCTGGCGTCGCTTTTTCTCCGCTTCTACCGCCTGTTCATGCCGGGTGACAATTTCTTCGAGTTCGGCCTTGAGCTCCAGGAGGTGCATTTCCGATCCACGCAAAGCCGCCTCACGCTTGTCGAGATCACGCTTACGCTGTTCAAGCATCTGAAGGATTTCACGCGGCGCGCTGACGGCCGGCCCTTGAATCTCTTTCTTGCTCGCCTCAGGTGTCGACTCCTCCTTAGAGGTTGCGGGTGGGGATGCGGTCGTCGCCTCCTCCGCGAACACAGGAATCGAGAAGCCTCCGACCAGAACCACAGCCAGGATCATTTGTGCGACCGGCTGTCGGTGCTGGTCTCGAGCGTCGCTCACATGAATCCGACTCATCCCCTTGCTCCCTTTTGTAATGGGCTTCGTCGCCAAGCCCGTTCGTCCAACAATTGCTGGTCTTGGCGATCCCGTCGGCGACAGAGCTCGAGTGCCGCACGCGCATCGAGGATATCGAGTTTCTTGCGATACTGCATGGCTTCAAGCAATTCACTGCGCTTCTGTTCCATCTGGGCTTGTTGGGCCGCCTGCGTCTGCTCAAGGTTCTTACGTGCCGCAATAGACTGGTCCATGGCATCAAGGTGGTCGTACGCCTGGGCAACGGTACTCCCCTGCTGGACCTGCAGGAGATAGCGGTCGGCATCTCCCCTGGCGCGGGCATCCAGCATGGACATACGATCGATCGTCTGCTGCAACGCGCTCACACGCTCCGCCAATTCGAGTTTGGCCACTTCCTCGAGTTGGATGGCATAGGTACGGAGCACAGTCACGTTCATCGAATCGATCCTGCCAGTGCGAGCAAGCCATCGATAGACTGCGATAACCCGACGGACTCTTTGGTCTCCTGCCGCAGGAATGCCGTGATACCGTCATGGGCCGACACGGCTTTATCCAAATCTTTACTCATGCCGGGCTTGTAGGCACCGAGAGTGATGAGATCTTCGGAGCGCCGATACATCGCGGTCCGTTCGAGGACCAGGCGGGCCGCAGCGTAGTGCGCCGGAGCCACAATGTCGCGCATCACCCGGCTCGTACTCTGCAAGATGTCGATGGCAGGGAAATGATTGCGGGCCGCGAGTTCACGGGAGAGCACGATATGCCCATCAAGAATGGACCGTACGGCATCCGCCACCGGATCATTGAGGTCGTCGCCGTCGACCAGGACCGTATACAGCCCGGTAATGCTCCCGCCGCTTTGAGCCGGTCCGACCCGCTCCAATAGCTTCGGCAGGACCGCAAATACCGACGGTGTATACCCTTTGGTCGTAGGGGGTTCACCGATCGCTAAGCCGACTTCCCGCTGGCTATAGGCGAGTCGCGATAACGAATCCATCATCAGCAGCACATGTTTGCCGCAATCACGAAAATACTCGGCGATGGCCGTCGCCACTAAGGCGCCTCGAATACGAACCAGCGGCGGTTGATCCGAGGTGGCGACCACGACAATCGAGCGAGCCCTCGCTTCGGGAGTGAGATCTCGCTCCAGGAACTCTTTGACTTCTCGCCCTCGTTCGCCGACGAGGGCGATGACCCGGACATCGGCTTGCGTATATCGGCTGATCATGCCCAACAACACACTTTTCCCCACGCCGGATCCGGCGAAGACGCCGATTTTCTGTCCCTGGCCGCAGGTTAGCAACGCATTGATCGCTCGAATGCCGAGATCGACGGGGTGCGTGATTCGGGCGCGGTGCAGTGGATTCAACGGAGGTGCGTATAGCGGAACCCGCACATCGGTTCGCAGCGGCGGTAGTCCATCCAACGGATGCCCGAGGCCGTCGAAAATTCGCCCCAACATCTGCGGGCCGACCGGCACCGACGCGACATGCCCCTTCATGACGACCCGGCTACCTGGTCCAATTCCCTGCATTTCACCTAGCGGCATGAGCAGGACCCGGTCTTCGCGGAATCCCACGACCTCCGCCATCACGGCGCCGTGGCCACCCTCACGAGTGATCTCACAGACCTCTCCGACGGATGTGAAGGGGCCTGAGGCTTCAATGACGATCCCTACCGCCTGAGCCACACGACCCGTAACAGAAAGTGGTTCGACCTGTTCAAGGCGGTCACTAAGTTTCACCGGCATCCCGCTTTCTCAACGCCTCGCCCAGTCGCAGCAGTTGGGTATCCAGCGTCGCATCGATCAACAGACTCTGTGCCTGCACTAGGCACCCACCCGGACTGACGGCGGAGTCGGATTCAAACTTCAGCGTTAACGAACCATGCGGTGTTTGGCTTAACGCCGCTCGTGAGGCCTCCAGCACCGGTACATCAGACGGATGAACCCGGATTCGGACGAGCCCGCTTTCATGCAGATGCGCGAGTGCCGTCCGCACCTGGGTCACAATGACGTCGCGTTTCTCGGTAACCAGGTCGCGCAGCACCTTTTGTGCGATCATGAACGAGAGTGAGGCCACTTCCTCTTCGACCGTGTCATGAAGGCTCCGCCAGCTACTCTCCAATTGCGCCATGAGCGATGTCGTCAGTGCTTGCTCCCGTTGTCGCATGGCCGAGAGTCGATCCGTCGCCCGCTTCTCCCCTTCCGCCACCCCCCGCTCGAACTCGGTCACATCATCCGTTCCGAACGGCCGATTACCACGACTGAAATCCGCCAGCGGCACCGTTCGCAACTGAATATTGCCGGACCGAATCAAGGTTCGCGTCAGCACGGTGTTCTCCTGCCGGAGACGATAGAGTTCCAGCAGGCGCGAGACCGCCTGTTTCACCAATTCAGCTTCAAATGGTTTCGTTAAGAAATCCGCCGCACCCGATTTCATGGCGCGGACGGCGAGCTCAATATTACCGTGCCCGGTCATGACGATCCCGAGCAGACGGCTATCGACCTCCAGAGCTTGTTGCAAGAATCCGATCCCATCAGTTCCGGCCAGTTGAACATCGACGATCAGGACCGCAATGGGATGGGCTTTCAGAAGCGCCAGGGCTTCAGTCACCGAGCCGGCCATGAGCATCGGATGGCCGGTGGGCTTGAGCATCTCGGACAGGAGCTGGCAAATAGAAGGCTCGTCGTCCACGATCAGCACCGCGCGCGGCGCGAGTTCCTTATCCGCTGTCGCAGGAAAGGGATTCCGCTCTTCTTTCCTCAAGGCCACCGTTCCCATCTAGAGGAGCTCCTCGCCGCCCCCGCCCCCGATCACGATACGCCCTTCCTCCTCGAGCTTTCTGCAGACCTTCAGAATGTTCTGCTGCGACTTCTCGACATCGGACACCTTGACCGGCCCGCGTGCTTCCATATCTTCCTTCAGCATCTCCGCCGCGCGACTGGACATATTTTTGAGGAACTTGTCCTTGATCTCCGGCGTGGCGCCGCGCAAGGCGATCGGCAGATCCTCTTTGCTGATTTCTTTCATGAGTTCCTGCATCCCGCGGGAATCCAATTCCACCAGGTCGTCGAAGACAAACATCAAGGCTCGAATGCTGTCCGCTAACGCCTGATCGCGCTCGGTAATCTTGGCCATAATGGCCCCCTCGGTATTCTTATCGACGCGCGTGAGAATGTCGGCCATTAATTCCGCGCCGCCGACCGACATGCTCGACATCCCCATCGAGGCGGATAAGATTTCCTGCAGGCTATCGCTCAGCTCCGAGAGGACTTCAGGCTGGACCTCCTGCATCGTGGCCAACCGGAGGGAGACATCCGCGTGCAGATGCACCGGCAACAACGCCAACACCGCGCTGGCCTGCTCCGCCTCCATCTGTCCCAAACACACCGCAATCGTCTGAGGATGTTCGATCTTGAGAATCTGCGCGATCGTACGCGGATCCACCCATTTCAGCGCATCAATACCGGGATAGGTCTTGGTGTTCAGGGACTCCATCATTCTGGCGGCCTTCTCGGGTCCAAGCGCCTTCTTCAGGATGGCTTCCATAAATTCACGTCCCTCAAACTCCACCTCACCCGTGGAACTCGCCTGCTCGAATTCGGCGATCACACTGTCCTCTTCCTGCTTCGTAATATTCGCCGTCTCTTTCATAAAGGATCCGAGCTTGCGAATATCTTTCGGATCGAGCACCTTCATGACCGCCGCTGCGGCCTCTTCCCCGATCGCGCGAAGCAAGATCGCTGCTTTTTGTGCACCTGAGAGTTCTTTGCTCATGACCACCGATCCGCGAGGTTAGGCGTTACTTTTTAGCCACTGCTTCACCACAACTGCCGTATTGGCGGGGTTATTCTTCGCCATATCGAGAATCTGGCCGGGTTGTTTCCCTGAAATCGCGGCTTCAACCTGTCCCACCGACGCCGGCAACGCCGGTGTCTCGCCCGCACCGGCAGCTGGCGAAGACTGAACCAGCATGACCATCAACGGCCGGACGATCAGGAAGAAGATCAGGAAGAAGAGGACTCCGCCCACTGCGTAACGCACGTACGGCATCCAGGCCTTGTTCGTATCCGGCGCCGCCTCCACTCCAACCGCCGGCTCTTCCGCACCGAGCCCGAATTGAATACTGACCACCTCGACTTGATCCTGGCGCTCGGTGGAATACCCCATGGCTTTCTTGACGATTTCTTCGATCCGCTTCATTTCTTCTTCCGTCCGAGGGACATACTTCTTGGGCTGTTCGGCCGCGGCTTCTCCGGCCTTGCCGCCGCCTTCATAGGTCCCATCCACCAACACCGCCACCGACAGTTTCTTGATCGTTCCGGTCGGCTCGACAATACGGGATACCGTCCGGCTGATCTCATAGTTGACCGTCTCGTTTTTCGTCTGGTTGTTGTTCGAGCTGGACTGGCCGCCCTCGGCCTCCGTGCCACCCGGCACATTCGACTCCACACCGGGTACGCCGCCGGACGTGCCGTTCACGCCGCTGGATTTTTCCTGTCCACGCTGCTCACTCCGCACAACCTGTCCGTTCGGATCATAGCGCTCTTCCGTCGTTTCGATTTTTCTGAAATCCAGCATGCTCGACACACGCACGACGGCCTTATTGACGCCGACGATCCGTTCCAACATCGTTTGAATGCGGGTCTCGATATCCTTCTCGAGTGTGCGTTGATATTCCATCTGTGTGCCGGAGAGCCCGGCCGACTCATCGCTGGACGTATTCGACAGCAAATTCCCGTGTCCATCCACCACGGTGACATCCCGTGCCTGAAGTCCTTCCACACTGCTGGACACGAGGTGCACCACACCCTGAATTTGCGCTTTAGACAGCGTTTGACTGGCGCGCAACGAGACCACCACGGAGGCCCGCGCACGATCTTGCTCGGTGGCAAACAACCGGCGTTCTGGAATCGCTAAATGGACACGCGCGCGTTCGACTTCCGGCATTTGCGTGATCGTGCGCGCCAATTCGCCTTGTAACGCCCGCCGATAATTCAACTTCTGAACGAAATCGGACATTCCCATCGTGGTCCGGTCGAAAATTTCGTAGCCGACGCCGCCGCCATGCGGCAGCCCCTGACCGGCCATCTCCAGTCGCAGATCATGTACCTGCGCGCTGGGAACCAGAATCGTGCTACTCCCATTGGCGGTCTCATAGGGGACCTTCGCGTCCTTCAACTTGTCGATGATACCCGACGCATCGTCCGCCGCCAGATTTGCGAACAGCACCTGCATATCCGGCTGCTGCGTCCACAGTGTCACTGCGATCAGACCGGCAATAGACCCGGCAAGCGCGAGCAGAATAATGAGGCGTTGGTTGATCGTGAACTGGCTGAATTTTGAAAACATACGCTATGGAATCCTTTATGCCGGAGACAGGCGACCGGATGACTCCCGCCTAAATCTGCATCCGCTGAATTTCCTCATAGGCGGTCACCAACTTGTTTCGCACCTGCATCATCAACTGGAACGACACATCGGCCTGTTGCAGCGCCACCATGGTTTGGTGAATGTTGGTACTTTGGCCGCTCACCAGTGCATCCACGGCTTGGCTCGCTCCGGTCTGGGCATCGTTGATATGCCCGATCGCCTCTTTGAGAGATCCCATAAAGTTCGCCGCACCGGTTTCACCACCCTGCCCCGCCTCGTGGATCTCAGGGGCCTCGATCGGTCGGGGCATCTGAGCCCCGGCAATACGCAGATCAGACATGATTACCTCCCAATCTCCAAGGCGCGATTCCACATCGTGCGGGTCGCGTTGATCGCCTGCACGTTCGCCTCATAGGCGCGGGAGGCGCCGATCATATTCACCATCTCTTCCATGACGTTCACGTTAGGCATGGTGACGAACCCTTTCTTATCCGCATCGGGGTGACGAGGGTCGTACACCTTTTGCCCGGGCTTCTGGTCCTCGATAACGCGGGCCACCTTGACTCCATCCAACGCGTGTCGGCCCGGTCCGGAGGTCACTTGCTTAAAGGCCTTCTGAAATTCAGAAGACACCGGCGCCGCCTGAAAGACGACATCCCGCCGGCGATAGGGCCCGCCCGTGCTCGTCTTTGTCGACTGTGCATTGGCCAGGTTGCTGGCAATGACATTTAATCGATGCCGGTGAGCGTCGAGTGCGGAGACCGAAACTGCGAGGCTATCTGTCAAATCCATCGGACACCTCTTATTGTTTCTGACCGGAAATCATGGTTTCGTATGGCGCTACGTTGACGCTTATCGTCCGTCACGAATGGCGCTGAGGAGGCTCTTGAACCTCATGCTGATGATGGTTGCGGCCGTGTTGTACTGCTGAGCGTTATCCGACATCTTCGCCATTTCCAATTCGATATTGACGGAATTGGCGTCGAGGGGCAGATCTCCTGCCGGCACGTCTTCGAGCTGGCCCACCACTCGCTGGTACCCTGTGCCTGTGGGACCGAAATGCTGTTGATTAGTGGAAACCAGGGAAATCGGGAGTTTTCCTTGCTGCGCATGCGCCAGCGCTTGCCCAAAATTCAAATCCCTCGCCCGGTATTTGGGCGTTTCTTCGTTCGCAATATTCGCCGCGATCACTTGCTGACGTGCCCCGCGCAGATCCAGAGATCGGCTGAGTAACTGCATGGTTCTGTCGAAAATAGTCATTGAGGACGCTCCTTCGATCAAATCCGCCACTAACGGGTGTGCAATCCGTATACCGCGCTCAGAGACCTGCGAATCGGAGTTACAGAAATGTTGTAGAGGCCCTCCTGGTCGGCACTCGGCAAAAATGTCCGGCCGCGAGAAGAATCTGCCTAGTGGAGACTCTCCTCTTCAGGACTTTTCGGCCTCGACCTGGTATCCCATATCCCGGTACTCTCGTAATTTATTCCGGAGGGTTCGGATACTGATGCCTAATTCCTTGGCCGCATGAGTGCGGTTTTCTTTGACACGCGCCAGGGTCTTGAAAATGAGATCCCGCTCCATGTCCCACAGCGATCCATGGACGGATGGAGCCGTTATAGCTTCCGCCAGCTCTGCGTCCCGTACCGGCAGCGTTCCGTCCCCCGGCATCAAATGCTCCGCATCGACCGCGCCTCCGGTGGCCACCAGGATGGCACGTTCCATCACATTTTCGAGTTCACGAACGTTGCCCTTCCAGATTCGTTGCTGAAGGTCGGCGATCGCCCGCTCCGATAACGTCGGCATAGTGAGGCCGTTTCGCTGAGCGGAAGATCGAAGAAAATGTCTAGCTAAGAGTGGAATATCGCCCGGACGATCCCGCAGCGGCGGCACCGTGACCGGAAATACGTTCAAGCGATAGAACAGATCCTCCCGAAAGCGCCCTTGGGTGACTTCGTGATAGAGGGAGCGGTTGGTCGTGGCAATCACGCGAATATTGACCGGCACCGGCTCGCGACCGCCGATACGATCCACTTCACGCTCTTGCAACACGCGCAACAATTTCGACTGCAGGCCCAAATTCATTTCACTGATTTCGTCGAGGAACAACGTGCCGGTGTGCGCCATTTCGAATTTCCCCAACTTCTTCTGAATGGCACCGGTGAAGGCCCCGCGTTCATGACCGAACAATTCACTCTCCAACAGGCTGTCCGGGAGAGCGGCGCAATTCAACGCCACAAACGGACGATGCGCACGCGGACTCCGAGCATGGATATAGCGCGCCAAGAGCTCTTTTCCGGTGCCGCTTTCGCCGCTGATGAGCACGGTGGCTTGACTCGCCGCGACGCCTTCCAACGTCGTCAGCAACCGGATCATGCCCGGGTCCTGCGTTAAAATCGCGCGCGCTTCGAGCGTGGCGGGCCCCTCCTGTTCATCCGGCGCGGTCGTGGCCTGCAGGTTGAGGATCACGCGTTCCAACAAGTCCGTGGAGAAGGGTTTCAGAATATAGTCGTTCGCGCCGTATTTCATGGCTTCCACCGCGGTCTCCACGGTGCCGTAGGCCGTCATGAGGATGATGAAACTCTGAGGGGATTTCTGTTTGATCGCTTTGACAAGTTCAAGTCCGTTCAAACGCGGCATCTTCAAGTCCGTCACCACCAGCCACGGTTTCACGCGTTCGATCTGTTCGATCGCGTCGGCCCCATCGATCGCACCCCGCACCTGATAGCCCAAGCGGCGAACAGTTTCCGATAAGGCGGTTCGCATCGACGGTTCATCATCGACGATCATCACAAGACGCGCTTCTTCTGAACAGGCCGAGGGGCCCTGCAAAGTCTGTTGCTCACTCATTCGTAACTCTCCTCTTCTGTTGCGCGCACGATCCGATGGGGTTTCACAGACCGGCCGGTCAGCGCCGCGGTTCGCACAGGCACACGCGACGGCTGCGCGGGGCCCCAGGGCAACGTCATGACAAAGGAGGTGCCCTGCCCGGGCCGACTCTCGACATCGATGCGGCCGTGATGCGCCTCCACCAGCGCATGGACGATCGCGAGTCCCAGGCCCGTGCCCTCATCTTTCGTCGTAAAAAACGGATCAAACACCCGCGACTGCAGCTCCTGGGGAATCCCGTCTCCGGTATCACTGACCGTCACCTGAATGGCGGGTGAATCTGAGGCCCCCGCCGGCGCAGGGCGCGCGGACAACGTGAGGGTGCCGCCTTCAGGCATCGCCTGAACTGCGTTTAGGACAAGATTCAGCAGCATCTGCTTCATCTTTCCACCGTCGCACCACATCTGCGGGACCTGGGGATCGACCTCACACCGGACCACGATCGCCGCAGGCGACATCGCATGGCTCGCCAGGGTCAAGACTTCCCGGAGCAGCGGTTCGGTCTTCTGCCACGCCACTTTCGAACAGTCAGGCCTGGTATAGACCAGGAGGTTCGACAACACCCGATCCATAGCCTGCACCGCCACCGAAATATGCTCTGCGTAGGTCCGCAACTGCGGCTGGTCGCGCAAATCCTTGCGCAACATCGAGGCGAATAGTTCCACGCTCCCCAGCGGGTTCCGGATCTCGTGCGCGATGTTGCCGACCATTTGCCCCATCGCTTCCAAGCGATTGCGCCGCTGCAACCGGTCTTCGAGTTGGCGAATCTTGGTCACGTCATGAATCAGCACCAGCTTGCCGATCAAGCGGCCCATCTCATCGGTCAGATCGTTCTGTGACAGCGCGATCGTCAGACCCGTCGGAAGCACCAGCGGGTACTCACCGTGATCTTTGCGGATCTCCTCCAGGACGTCCGTCGCCCGACGACCACGTAGCTGCGTGTGTGAAACACCCAAAAGACATTCCGTGGCGTGATTGCACCGCACAACCACATCCTGCGAATCGGCCACGATCACTCCCGTATCTAACGATTCCAACACCGCCGTCACATGGGCGCGCATGTCCTCCGTTTCGCGGAGATGTTCGCGCAAGCTGGCATTGGTTTGCGCCAGTTCGAGATCCATTTGCTGCAGCCGTGTCGTCAACGCGTCGTAGGACTGTTGCAATACGGTGGCGGCCTGATCAAAATCGTGGAACGCCCGCGTCAGGAGCTCATTGTTCGAGGTATCCGGACTGGGAGTGGTCATCGTTTCTTGGCTCCCACCGCAGGTGTCGGTTCAGCTACGTCGGTCTGCAGCGCGGCGGCGATGCGTCGCATGAGGGGATCGGGGTATTCATGCAGCGCGCGAACCCCATTCCGCGCCACGTCAGCGCGCTTTGCCCCGCGGGTCAACTGCACGATCTGGATGCGCGCCCACGCTTCTTGTTCCGTTTCGAGCCCCGCCATCAACGCCCGTTTGTATTGATCGACAGCCGGCTCCTGACGATTCAGTCTCGCCAGAACATCGGCATGTCGCAGCCGGTCCAACGCCGACAGATCCAACCCGGCCTTGAGGACGCTCTCATACAAGGGTGCCGCCTCAGTATCTCGTTTCGCTTGCCCCAGGGCACCAGCCAGTTTCAGCTGAACCAAGGCACGATCGGGATGACGCGGATTGTGAAGCAACCATTGCTTCCCGAGCTTGAGTACGCCGCCGAGATTGCCTTCGCCCTCGAAGGAGGTCAAAATTCCCAGCAACGCTTGTCCGGCAAATCGTCCGAGAGGAAACTGAAGCCGGTACCGCTCAAAGACGGCGCGAGCCGCACGCATGTCGTTCTGGTCCAGATAACTGTTCCCGAGCCCCATCAACGCGTCTTCGTGAAAGGCTTCGGATTTGGCATCGCGCACAACTGATTGAAACAGTCGCGCCGATTCGATGGAAAAACCGAGCCGTCGATGAGCCTCGGCCACTTTGAGCAAAAGCTCCGTTCCCACGTACAGCCGATCGGCAAACGGGCCGTTGCGATGAAAGAGGTCGATCACCTCGAAATCATCCCCTGCGTTGAGCGCGGCTTCGAGACGGGGGCGAACAAATCTCACCAGCTGCTCCCCTCCCCTCTCGGGCCAGGGATCATTCTCGAATTTTCCCGCACGTCGAACCACCTGTTCATACGCCTTCAACGCATCTTCTTGCTTCCCCGCCCGTTCCAGCGTTTCTCCGAGATGAAACAGAGCCTCGCTCCCGACCACCGAGCCTTCATATTGTTTGGCGCTGTTTTCAAACAGCGTGCGAGGGCTGAGCATCTCCCCAGGCTTTAACGGCACATTCGCAACATTGGCCGCGATGGTTTGCCGGAGATTGATCTCCTCGCCTTCAGGCACAAGATGCTCTTGCGCATCGACAAACCGCAGCTTGGCCGTGGGCGCAACCGACGAATCCGGATACTGCGTGAGGAGCGCCGCATAGAAGATGCTCGCATCCTCCCAACGTCCGGCCTCCTTATAACTGTCGGCCAAGTGCAACAACACAAGAGGATTCTCCGGCCTTGCGGGGTACAGGTTGTAGAAATGGAGGAGTTGTTCCCGCATCACCGGGCCCCGTTGCCCGTCACTCGCGGTATCGGCATATCGCAATAAGGCATAGGGGTCGGCTCGGAGCGAGGGAGCCCAACGGTTGCTGATACTTTCATAGAGCGCGTCGGCATCCTTGATTCGTCCCGATCGATAGAGGCTGTGGGCTTGCCCCAGCGAGGCGGAGACCAAGAGCGTCGGATCCGTGGTGCGCTTCAGCACATGATCAAAGGTCTGCACGCTGTCTTTCCAACTTTTCACGCCACGCAGGACATACCCGATTCCGAGCATCGCGCGATTGGCATCATAGGAATCACGCTCAGAGAGGCTGAGCGCATGCTGATAGGCGATCTGCGCCTCCTGGTACCAACCTGCGATCCGATAGACATCGCCGATTCGCCACGCGGCTCGCTTGGCGTTGGTCGACTGGGGATCCTCGCGCATCAATGTCTTATACTGGTCGATGATCTCCAACGGCCGGACTTCCTCAGGGCTGCCTTTTAAGAGGCTTTCCGTCAGAAAGGCCTGAATCGACGAGCGGAGGGGCGAGTCCTGATGTTCTCGACGCATGTCGGTGAAGTGACGGAACGCTTCGAGATACTGTCCTTGATTGTAGAGTGCCACGCCGCGCTCAAACCGGCTCCAGTCGGGACTCTTGGGAAGCCGCTCAAACCGTGGTCCCGGATCGGGCAACACCGCCCGGACCAGCTCAGATGGTTCAGGCATCAGGGCGGGCAACTCTTGTCGCATCGTCGAAGGCCCACTACCCGCAACCAGCGGTGTAGCTCCGAGGAGAACCAGCATTCCCAGGACGCACGCCAAGCGTAGGCAGTTTCTGACAGACTGTTGTGTCGAAGAGTGGTGTTGCACAGAGGGGCATTCAGCAAGTCTCGTGCCCCTTGGGAAATCACTTAACTGACGGTGTCACCTGATGATTTTCTGAAACGCAGGAAATGAAGCGCGGGGCCTTGTCAGAAACCACGACAGTCACAGACGAAGGCCGGTCAAGGAATTGACGTGAGATCAGATGTGGGAGTGTCGATGAGGGTCAGTTTTGAATCGAATAACCGTGAGTTTTGGGGTCAAATCCTTTGCGTTTGAGCTTTTCCACCAGCGTAGTTCGATTGACTTGTAGGAGCTGCGCAGCACGGCTGGTGATACCATTGGCTTTACGCAGCGCTTCTCCGATGAGCCGGTTTTCATAATGCTCCAGCTCCTTAGTCAGGTTGATGCCATCTTCGGCAAAGCGAATGAACTGCTCCGGTGCCTCGGCCGCCTTCCCGGCCGTCATCTTCATCGACCGCTCCGGCAAGTCGCTCAGCGTGATCATGCCTCGCTTCTTCAGCACACACAGGCGTTCGATCATATTTTCAAGTTCACGGATATTCCCCGGCCACTCTTCCTCTGTCATGCGGGACAATGCGTCCGGCTCGATGCCCAGAATTTCAGTCCGTCGCAATTGATTAAATTGCGCGATGAAATGGTTGACCAGGAGCGGAATATCGCTGCGCCGTTCCCGCAGCGGCGGAATATGGATCGGAATGACATGGAGTCGGTAGTACAAATCTTGCCGAAACCGGCGCTCCTGGACGGCTTGCTCCAAGTCTTGGTTGGTTGCCGCGATAATCCGCACATCGACGTTAATTGTCCGCGTCCCACCGACCCGTTCAAAACACCGTTCCTGCAACACACGCAGCAGTTTCACCTGCAAGGGCAAACTCATCTCCCCGACTTCATCCAAAAAAATGGTCCCGCTATGGGCCAACTCAAACCGTCCGAGTCGCGTGTGAGCCGCTCCGGTAAAGGCCCCCTTCTCATGGCCGAAGAGTTCAGACTCCAATAACGTTTCAGGAATCGCACCGCAATTGACGGGAACCAGAGGCCGCTCCCGCCGCATGCTGTTAAAGTGCAGCATCCGAGCAATCAATTCCTTGCCGGTCCCGCTTTCGCCTTCGATCAGCACCGTGCTGTCGCTGTCCGCGACCTTCTCGACAAAGTCGAGCACCATCCGCATGGGCGCGCTGGTCCCGACCAGATGCTCCAGTCGATATTGGTCTCGCACGGCTTTTCGAAGGAGGTGGTTCTCCTGCTTCAACTTATAGACATCCAAGGCCTTTCGGACCACCACCGCAACGGTATCCGACTCGAACGGCTTGGTGATAAAATCGAACGCACCCGCCTTCATGGCCCGCACGGCATAGTCGACCGTTCCATACCCGGTCATGACAATGGCAATAATTTTGGAGTCGACTTTGGATATCCGATCAATGGTTTCCAGTCCGTCGATCCCCGGCATCTGAAGATCGGTCAAGACCACATGCACGGGTTGATCCTTGACAGCCTCCACCCCTTCCAGTCCACTGGACACAACCGTCACCTGGTGCCCTTCACCGACGAGCGTCTCCGACAAAATCTGGCGCACGGCAGGGTCATCGTCAATGACAAGAATGTGTGACTGGCTCATAAAGGGCACTCCTCTTTGAAATCGAGCCACTCGAGTTCGGCGAAATACGAACAACCGCCGCGTCCGGAGAACCGGCCGCGTGTCAAATAAGTGGCTCTCGATTCAGCTTATTGGGAATTGAAACTTTATTCAAGTAAAAGTAGGGACCGTCGAGGATATGGGCTCATGAGTCTTCCGACAAAGTAGGATTTCTCCGCGCCCCAGACAGGGCGATATCTTGACAGGTGAGATGAAGAACTGTAGGGTTCAAAGTTCTTCACCCGACGATCACCTCACGTCGATTCTTACACGGGCTGGCGTAGCTCAATTGGCAGAGCAGCGGTTTTGTAAACCGCCGGTTGGGGGTTCGATTCCTCTCGCCAGCTCCACAACTTCCACTGACGAATCAACCGGTTGGCGGCTTACAGCGCAACGACTCTCCCCTCGCAATTCTGCGAGTGTAACCGTCTGACGTTCAAAGTACGCAGAGAGCAAACGCGCTGCCTGGTCGAGGTCCCGCTCGTTCACAATGTTGTACCGGTCGAACACGCTCCGAGTCTTGTGGCCGGAAATGGACATGGCGACCTTCTCTGTCACTCCGGCTCGCACCATGTTCCGTACAGCAGTACGACGAAAGCTGCGTGGGATTCTACCTACCCAGACCAGGCGCTTCTTCTTCTCATCGTTCACCATCCCGCCGAGGCCGATCCTCTCGCATGCCTTTCGCCACAGATGATTCATACTCTGGTGCGAATCCCTCCGCAATGGCAGCCCCACGAACAATCCGGCCATTTGAGGTCACAGCAAGTCTTCCAAGCCAACAGGACTCGGTAGAGATCGCCTGTGAGGTAGAGAACCCTGGGCGTGTTGGTTTTGGTGTCCTGAGCCTGAAGAAACAGCTTTCCCTCGGTTCAATTGATTTGCCGCCATTGCAGAAAGCAAACCTCCCCCCTTCACATCCCGCTGTAGTCTGCGAGCGTAGCTGAGACCTGGGCATAGTCAGGCGAAGCATCCCGAAGCGCGAGGAAATCCTCTTGCTCGAAGAGTCCTGACCGGAGGAGGGGGCAGATCAGATGGCACTCACAGCCAGGGAAACCGCGATACGGACCCTTGAAACATAGAGCTTTTCGCCACTTAATTCTCAGTCTTTTGGGACTAACTAGGCTGCCTAAGTCCATTGGATGATGATGCTACTGCCTTCTGTTTCCCCACAGAGACCCATAGTGCGTCCGATTTGGCCTACGTACTCAACCGCTCACTCGATAGCAGAGTGCCTTCCCCCCTTCGACCAATAGTTGCGACGATGCCGCTCGAAGTAGTCTCTCTCCAGCTTTGGAGGAGGATTCATTCTGTTCACGATGCGGTCTCTGAGTGGAAGTGTGCTGGTACTCACGCTGGCATGGTCAGTACCTGTTGTCTGCGCAGAGGACAACGGTCTCATACCTCAAGTCGATCCCTACATCGCATTGTTCGGTGGGATGACGTTGCCATCGAAAACCGATGCGAAAGTCAATAATGCCGGAATGAATCTTACGTTCTTGGATCAGGACTTCGGCAGCTCAAAATCGTTGGGAGGGAAAGTTGGTGTCTGGTTTCCTGGGCTGCGCCATTCCACCGGTCTTGATTTTGGTATGGAGTTGGATGTCACGAATTATCAGCCAGACGTAAAAGCTGGGCGGTTCCAGGCAAACGGCACACTCAATGGAACCCCCGTTGTCGCGACGGCTAGCCGGAGTAGCAACATGGATGTGAATGCCACTATCGTCGCGACCAACCTCTTGTTCCGTCTGCCGCTATATGTATCAGCTGAGTTTCCTCAGGGGCGGCTCTATCCATATCTCGGAGGAGGGCCAGGCGTTCAAAAATCTTCGTTCGGCTCCAACGGAAAATCAGACTATGATCTAGCACTTCAAGCCGTCGCCGGCATGCACGTCTTCCTTGCCAAACGCGTCTCCTTGTTTGCTGAGTATAAGTTTACGCACGCCACCCAAACCTTCGGCTTCACAAGCTCTACCGGTACCACCCAGGATGAGCGATATACCTTCAACGTCAGTCATGTCGTGGGTGGGCTTGCCGTCCACTTTGGAAACTGACCCGCCTAGTAGAGGGATTATGAAGACAGCCAGCACATTGATTCACACCGGAGGCCGTATGAAACACTCATCCAGATTGTGCGCACTTCTTGTTCTTGGGACTGCTTTGATAACTGGTTGTACGTCGGTTGGAAACTTAGGCATTGTCACGAAACCTTCAGCCAATAATGCCGATAGGCTTAAGTCGGGGGTGAGTTTTGAGGAACTTGGGCCGGTGGAAGGATCAGGCTGTCGTCACTTCATCCTTGCCATCATTCCATTCGGTGATTCCAGTTTCTCAACAGCTGTGGACGAGGCACTCAGTCAAAAAGGTGGCGATGCATTGATCAATGTAACCGTCTCGACCAGCCTGTATGGCTTTATCCCAATCTACAATATCTATAGCTTCACCTGCACATCAGTGAGCGGCATTGCCGTGAAATACAAATAAATGAAACACCTTTGCGAAAGGCCATAGAATGATGTTCCGCCTGCGAATCAACCCGATACTAGGCGTCCTCACTCTGATGTTCTTAGCAGGCTGTAGCACGACTCGGCTGCCTGCACCATCTGAGGCCATTTCTGATTTAACAGGGAATGCCAAGGTGGCAGTTGTTCACTATGATCCTGAACAGTTTATGATTTGGACGGGAGAACCGAAAACACGCACGACGGCTTTAAGCATGTTTGGATTGATCGGTGCCGCGATCGAGGGTGGGATGCAGCAGGCGGACGCCAAAGAGGTCGGAGCGAAATTCATCTCGTCCGCTCAACTTCTCGATCCCATCACGCAAGTAGAAAATCGGTTCATTGCTGCATGGCAACGAGAGCTCAAGCTCACGGCAGTGGGGGGATCCCATCTCGCAAAAAATGACAGCTCACAAAAGCTTCAGCAGCAATTTGGCGAAGGCTACGTGATCGACTTCAAAACGGAACGATGGAGCGTCGATCCGATCATCGTGGGCGGATTTTCATTTGAAACGATTACCTATCGCCCATCCTACACTGGACGGGCCCGATTGATCCGACTTGACGATCAAAAAACTCTTTGGCAAGGGACCTGCGAATATACGAAGGACGATTCCTTGACTCCAAAGCTGGCTCATGTCGACATTTCTGGAGATGACCGCGGTATAGCCGTGAAAGCGGGGATACAGACTTTAGCAGATGCCTGCGCCGACTATCTGTGGAGACAGTTTTTTGGACGGGAATCAGGGCCTGACATCTCGCTCACCGCGGTGACCGAAGCGCCGAAGTAGCTGGTTCGGAAGTCTGCGGGGGGGAGTTTTCGACACCCCCTCCCTCGAGTGCGCCCGGGCTTTTGCAAGCGCCGGCACAATGAGTCATGAGCTTGAAATAATCTGCACCGGTTCAAACTTTCCGGTAACCGTTCATATCAAGATATCTTCAAACCCAGCCATCCAACCATATGTACCCGATCTCCCCATCCATTCCGTAATGCGCGGGTGGCTTGTGCCACTCCGGGCACCGGCATCCTGCTTCCGGTTCTTGCTATTTGGACTGAGTGGCTTATCTTGACAGGACATGTGGAACCTCCAAGCCTTATACGGCTTCCAAGACGATTTGTCCCGCACAAGCTTCCGCCCCTCTGGCTCTGGGAATGGACCACCCACCATTGACAGAAGCAATCCTGTCATGTATCCATTGGATACATGACGCCTGAAGAATTCAAACGCACCAGACTGGCTCTGGGCCTCACTCAACAAGCCCTTGCGGATCAGCTCAAACGCAAGCGGCTCGCCATTGCTCGGTATGAAGGCGGGACACGCACAATCCCCGGCGTCGTCGAGGTGGCTCTGCAGTCCATCGGACAATCATCCCGGATTCCACTCGTCGGGATTGTGGCTGCAGGCGATCCCATCGAACCCATCCCGCAAACCGAACGTATTGAGGTCCCCAAGAGCATGCTCGGGCGAGGAGAAACCTTTGCCTTACGGGTCAAGGGAACCTCCATGCGCGACGACGGCATTCTCCCCGGCGATGTGGTCGTCGTACAAAAACAGAATGTGGCTCGAAACGGCCAAACTGTGATTGCCCTTTTGAACGGCGAGGCCACGATCAAGACATATCACCGCAAAGCCGGCGCGATTGAATTGCACCCGGCCAATGAAGCCATGACACCCATCCTGGTGCACGAAACCGACAGCTTCCATATCGAGGGCATCGTCGTCGGCGTAATCCGGCATCTGAAACGCTAGGTGCGCGCATCAGACCGCGTGAGCGAATGCCATGGATCGTCAGATTGTCTGCTTTGCCATCCCCTCTCTGGAAATCGCACTGGCGCGGTTAAGGCATCCATCACTCCGGACGCGTCCGCTCGCGGTCGCCACGGTCGACAGTCCTCGTGCGCTTCTCTGTGAGGTCTCTCCTGAGGCTGAACGAGACGGCCTCCACGTCGGCATGTTACTCGACCAGGCGCGCCGCCTCTGCCCGTCCTTGCATGTTAGTCCCCCGAATCCCCGTCAGGTTGCCACGGCCAACCATTCGATCCTCGGTGTCATTCAGCGGTATGCCCCGACCTGGGAACCCTTTCTCCCCGGGTCTCTCCTGATGGACCTCACCGGTACCACACGCCTCTTTGGGTCAACCTGTGATGTGATGGCGAAGATCCAGGCGGAGGTCCTCACGCAGTGTCACCTCGAAGGCGTGGCCGGCGTGGGCACCAATAAACTCGTCGCACAGACAGCCGCGACGCTGGTGGAACCCTCCGAACTCTACGATGTCCGCTCGGGATCGGAACGCCTGTTCATGTCCCCTCTTTCAATTCGAGCCTTGCCCGGCGTACACCGGCCCTGCATGCGCACAGTGCTGAAGCGATTAGATGATCTCAATTTGCGTTCCCTGGGAGATGTGGCGGACAGCCCGCTCGACGCCCTCGAAGTAGCACTGGGCACCTATGCCGGGCAGCTGTCTCGATGGGCGCAGGGCATCGACCCAACGCCGGTTCGTCCGCCGGTCGCCCATCCGGTCCTGAACGACACCACCACCCTCAACCCCGATGAGGTGGACGATGCACGGCTCCAGGGTCGGCTCGCAAATAGCCTACAACGACTCTGTCGTACCCTCCGCAGCCAGCGCCGGATGTGTGGCGGACTCGCCTTAACCCTTCGCCACAGCGATCATCGGGAGGTGACAACAAAGACGCGGGTGATCCCGGACACCTGCTGGGAGATCGATCTCTCCGGCTTACTCCAGGGGCTCTTTCAACGCGCCTTCCGGCGGCGTATCCGTCTTCGGAGGATGACGGTCACCGTGACCGACCTCACCGGCTTTGCCGAACAGGGATCGCTGTTCGAGGAACGGCCACCGGAGGAGCAACGGGATCGCGACCGGAGCCGGCGTCTTGCCGTCGCCCTCGATCACCTGCATCAGCGGTTCGGCGAACAGGCGATTCGTTATGGGAGGGCGCAGTGAATGTCGTCCGCCTTCGTACATCTCCACACCCATTCATCCTATTCACCCATGTGGGGTATCCCGACGCTTGAAGCTCTTTGCGAGGCCGCTCGTACACAACGGCAGGACAGACTTGCCCTCACCGATACCAATGGGCTGTATGGAGCCATCCGGTTTCTGAAGGTCGCGCAACAGACGGGCCTGAAACCGATCCTCGGGGCCGAACTCATTCATCAGGCGCACCGGGCGGTACTGTTGGCTAAAACGCCGGCCGGTTATGCGAATCTCTGCCGTCTTCTATCCGCTCGTCACGAGGAAAGCGCTTTCGATTTCATCGCGGACGTAACACGTTATCGAGCCGGGCTGATCATTCTGTCCGACGACCTGTCAGCGCTAAGAGCCTGGCGCAAAGACTCTCCGGAAGATGTGTATGTCGAACTCACGCCAGGATCAGACATCCAGAAGGCCCTCACGTTCAGCCGAGGCAACGGGCTGCCGCCGGTGGCCACCACTCGCGCTGCATTTCTTTCTCCTGCCGATTTCGAGACACATCGTCTGCTGCGCGCCATCGCCGAGAACACGACAGTGTCCCGACTCCGGCCGGAGCGCTGTTGTGCACCATCTCATTGGCTCATGCCGCCGACAGTCATTGCGCGATATCTGCCGCATGTGCCGGAAGCGCTGACAAACAGCCGGCGCATTGCTGACGACTGTTTCACCGACTGGACCTTCAAAGAAACGATCTTCCCCTCGTTCCGCCAGCTTTCGGCAGAAGCCGCATGTGAATCGTTACGAACGAAGACCTATGAGGGTGCACAGCGGCGTTATGGCACGCTGTCCGAGACCGTACGGCAGCAGATCGAAGCAGAGCTAACGGTCATTCGAGACAAACGTTATGCCGACTACTTTCTGGTGGTCGAGGAAATTGTCCGACAAGCGCCTCGCACGTGTGGACGAGGGTCCGCGGCCGCCTCGATCGTCTCTTATTGTCTCGGCATCACCCATGTCGATCCGATTCGACATAATCTGCTGTTCGAGCGTTTCCTGAACCCCGGCCGGCATGACCCGCCAGATATCGACATCGACTTTCCATGGGACGAACGTCCGAAAATTCTCGAATGGGTCTTTGCGCGATACGGCGCGAAACAGGCGGCCATGGTCGCCAATCAAAATACCCTGGCCGCACGCGCAGCCATGCGCGAGATCGCCAAGGTCTACGGTCTGCCGGCCGCTGAGATCGGCAAGACGCTGGATCTGCTCCACCGGCGCGCCAATTTCGTCGACGTGACCGCGGCTTCAACCTTGCAAACCTGGGCAAGCGAAGTCTGTCGCGCCCTACAATTGCGCCCACCTTGGCCGGACATTCTCTTCCGGGCCGGACAACTACAGGGACACTTCCGCCATCTCAGCCTCCACCCAGGCGGAGTGATTTTAGTCCCGGATGAGATCCGCCGGTATGTTCCGGTAGAAACCTCTGCATCCGGCTGGCCTGTCATTCAATGGGAGAAGGACCAGGCCGAAGATGCGGGACTGGTCAAAATCGACCTGCTCGGCAATCGGTCTCTCGCCGTCATTCGTGATGCCCTGGCTGCCATCCACCACAACACCGGCCGCCTGATCGACTACGTGCTCTGGGATCCGATCAGCGATCCGGTCACGCAGGAAGTGATCCGCCGCGGGGATACAATGGGCTGTTTCTATGTCGAGTCTCCGGCAACCAGACTCCTGCTCAAAAAACTGTGGACGACCATGCCGCAGGCACGTCGGGTTCTGGCGGATGTCTTTGAGTATCTGGTGGCCGTGTCGTCCATCATCCGTCCCGCCGCCAATGTCTATGCCGATGAGTTTGTCCGTCGATCCCACGGCCACCCCTACCGCTCATGGCATCCCTTACTGGATGAGGTCTTGGCCGAGACACACGGAATCATGGTCTATCAGGAAGATGTGATGAAAGTGGCGGTGGCCTTGGGCGGCTTCTCCGTGCACGACGGCGATCAACTGCGCAAGGTCCTCAGCAAGAAGCACAAGGAACGGCAACTGCGAGATTATCAGCGGCAGTTTTACGCCGGCGCGGCGGTCCGGCATATCTCGCGACCGGTGGTGGACCACGTCTGGGCCATGATGATGAGCTTCGCCGGGTACAGTTTCTGTAAACCGCATTCCGCGAGCTACGCCCAGGTGTCTTTCAAATCGGCCTACCTGCGGGCCCATTATCCGGCCGAGTTCCTCGCCGCCGTCATCAGTAATCAAGGCGGGTATTATTCGGCTTTCGCCTATCTGTCGGAAGGACGGCGCATGGGGCTCACGATCCTTCCACCGGACATCAACGCCAGCGACTGGGCCTATCGTGGATCGAGTCGGGCCGTCCGGGTCGGCTTGATGCAGATCAAAGCCCTGCGCAAAGAGTTCGCCCAAAGGATCGTCACGGAACGACAGGATCACGGCGCCTACCGCTCGCTACAGGATTTTCTCGACCGACTGAAACCCGAGATCGCTCAGGCCACGTTGCTCATCAAAGCGGGCTGCTTCGATGCCATTGCCGGAGAACTGACCCGACCGGCGCTGATCTGGAGGCTCTTCGCCGCCCAGTCAGAGAAACCCATCGGGTATCTGCCGATTCCACCGGAGTACTCGGCTCAACAGAAGCTCGGCCAGGAGCTGGAGCTGTTCGGCTTTCCTCTGAGCAGGCATCCACTGGAACTCTTCACCGACGTGGTCGCTAGCCTGCCGCACCTCCCGGCACGAGACCTGGCACAGCATGTCGGGAAAGAAGTCACCCTTCTCGGTTGGATGGTGACGGAAAAAATCGTCTCCACGAAGAAAGGCGAGCCAATGGAGTTCGTCACCTTCGAGGACCAGACCAGTCTCTATGATGCGACCTTTTTCCCCGAGACCTACCGGCGATACTGCCACCTCCTCGCCTCAGATCAGGCCTACCTCGTCACCGGTGTGGTGGAAGAACATTTTGCCACCGTCACGGTGACGGTCACACGACTTCGCCCCTTATCCGCTCCCGACGCGGAGGACACCATCTCACTTGAGGCGGACGCGCCAGAACCGTACACTGAGCAACATGACACCTTCTCCCCTGATCCGCTTCGGCACCTCCACCTGGACCTATGAAGGCTGGAAGGGGCAGATCTATACCCGCACCTATACGAAAACCGGCTTCACTCGAGACTGTCTCGGGGAATACTGTCAGTACCGCTACAACGGCGAGCCACTCTTTCGCACCGTGGGGAACGATGCGACGTTTTACCGGCCTCCCACGGCCAACCAGCTCACACGCTACCTGACGCAGATCCCGGAAGACTTTGAAATGTGCGCCAAGGTCTGGGAGGAGATTACCATCCCCACCTATGCCTCACATCCTCGGTATGGAATCAAAGCCGGACAGCGGAATCCGAACTTTCTAAACGCGGACGCCTTCCTCAAACTTGTCCTCCAGCCCTATCGCGATGCGCAATTTGGGCCGCACACCGGCCCATTCTTGTTCGAGTTTCAACGCCACGGGCTGTCCATTGAGGAATTCTGTACCGGGCTGGACGGATTCTTCGCGCGCCTTCCGAAAAACTTCCGGTATGCCGTTGAAATCCGGAATGCCGGATTGCTGGGCCCTCAGTACCACGAGGTGCTCAGCCGCCATGGCGTAGCGCATGTCTACAATCACTGGTCCTTCATGCCGTCTCTCGCCGAACAACATCAGCGAATGGGGACCTACACCGCACCGTTCAGCGTATATCGTCTCCAGACCCCGCTCAAGATGACGCATGAAGCGGCAAAGACACGCGCCGAACCCTACAACAGGATTGTGGGTGAGTTGCCGGAGATGCGACAGGACACGGTACGGCTCGTTCGACAAGCCACTCGAGAAAATCGAACCACCTATGTGCTGGTCAACAACCGGGCGGAAGGCAATGCGCCGCTGACCATTCAGGCCCTCGTCGACTCCCTCCTCGAGTGAGGTGCCTCACTCGCGAAACAGCTCGCCCCTCCCGGGACGACCGTGTCATCAACTGCGTTTGCCAGACACCGAGCACAAACAACGAGGGGGATGCAGCCTCAGCTGCGTCCCCCTCGGTTCAGGCTCACGCGACGTTGGTTGTCTTAGGATACTACGTGTAAACAGCAATAAAGTCGTTTACTTTCAATGTCGTGGCAATCAACCCGAATAATAAACTTGTTTACTCTGCTGGTCATAAGCAGGGTTTTGATTCGTTGTGCGACTGCGACTCGTGCATTCGTCGGCTTCCTGGTGACACTCCTCTCTGGTTCTCTCTCATGTCGGTGACAACTTCATCGGGCGACCTAATCTTCGATATCTTTGATGCCGACGGCGAATCCTGTCGCCCATTGATTCACCCCTCGAATCGACCTATTCGGAAAACACATGAAATGGTAGAAATGCTCGCCGACATAGCCTCCAAAGCGATTTTTGGCGTTTACGTCAACAATGATCAAATGCCGCAACTGACCTTTGCAGACATACTTCTCCACAGAGATGTACCGATAGACGGCGCTGCAGGGATCGAACAGTGTCTGACTCATAATCCCTTGCACGGCAGCCTGATAGTTTCCAGGGCATGCCGCGAAATGATTTTGCAGAAGTTGCGCCTGTGTGAGCCGAGCTGAGGACGTGCATCCATCCGTCACCAATACGATCACTACAGGAAGTGCTTTCGTCATATTTATCTCCACCTTTGCCTGGACCATGAATGACCGAGTTAGGAGTGAGCCATTCACGGACAGGCCAGTACTGATACTGGCTTCGTTATCTACCGAGTTAGGCTTTGAGGCTGCAGGGGGAAGTGCGCAGGGTCGTCGCCGGTTGGGCCCGAATCGAGCGCGACGACTTTTCCTGCTCGATTCACAGCGGTCCTATAGGGGGCCGTCACAACGCTCGGCATGATCTGCCCTGGATAGGCTTGGCCTTTGATGGATGGATCAAGCGGCACGCATTGAGCGTCGTTGAGCGCATATGTCTTGATGGGTGGAAGCGTGGGTGCTACCGGTGCGATCTGATAGCGTAGTCTGATGGCCAGCTCAACGGGTGTCTCGTGACGATTGTAGGCCACTAACGGCGCGCCGACCAGAATCACGCAGGTTGCACGAAAGCTTGTCACGCCGTCTCGTGAACAGGACGGATAGGTCTGATAGGGACGACCTTGTTGAATGGCCTCGACGTCTTCTTGTGATGGAACGACCATCCAATCCAGTGGGCCATTGGTATGGAATTCAATTCCCACCTGCGTCGGCGTGGTGGCATCGAGCCTGGTCACCGAGAGAGAATGTGGGGGGATTGAGCGAGTCTCGTCTCGCTGGACCGGCGGTGGCTGGATGGCATACCGCTCTGCGAGTGTCGGGGCCATCGTGCTCGGATCCACGTCGCAAGCCAGGGTATACGTGTGGTTATTCGTAAAGACAAGATAGTTGGGAATCCCCACATTGTCGAGGAGTGAGGCAAGGAGAATCGAGAGGTCTTCACAGTCCCCCGCTCCAATTTGGAGTGTGGCCTGTGGGGATTGAATGTGCTCCCTCGCCACAGGATCGTCCAAGTAGCCAATATCGTGCTGAACGAATCGATACAGTTCGGTCAACATGCACGTGCGATCACCGGCCGGACAGCCTTTGACTTTGGTGTAGGCCAGCGCTCGGAGGGTATCCGACTCCGGCACGACGGCATCCAGATAGCGCTGGTATGGATGAGCGGGGGAACGAGCTGGACTATGGGAGATGGCGGGGACAGGCACTGCCTGTTGGATGTTCGGTCGCGCCTGGTCCGTGGCCGTGTCTGTCAGCCGGTACCAGGACACAAGACCGATCAGCACCAGACTGATCGCCATGACTCGTCGCGTCGACATGCGAGAGGTCGCGAGGGAATCACGGTGGTGCATGTACGCGCGATCGCGGACGCCCATGGGTGCCTCCTGTCGCCTAGACGAGAGCCTGCAGTCTGCCTGTGAGCAAAGGGACTCCTGCCGGACTCCGCTGCGTGGATCACAGTACTCCAAAGCACGTTATCACGAAGAAGGAAACTGGCCCATGATTTGGGAGTTTTTGAGATTTATCGCCGTCGCGACGGCAGCCCGGAACCATCACTCTACTGAACGAGGAGCCTCCGGATTCCAGTAAACATCGGCCTGACGTCTGACACCGTGGTGAAATGGCATCGGAGTTAATTAAAACCTTTGAACGATGGATGGCCAAACGGTGAGGCCCTCGTAAATCGTTTATACGGACAGAAGGCACAAACCCTGCCGCACTCGCCGCCAGGAAAGGTTCTGAAATACCATGGACGACCGCACCCATGATGCCTAGGACGGAGGCACCGTCAGAATTGATTCAGGCTACAGCCTCGATACAAGCAACATGCAACACACCGTGAATGCAGTCAGTCGCCACACAGGAAGCATCGGTATATTTTCCTTCACACACTCATCCGCCGACCAGATGCCTACCCTCCACTTTTCATATGCAATCGGACCAGTGTCGCCAGCGCGTCCTGATACCGCTCCGGCAAATTCTTGAATCGTTTGCGGCATCCCGCTACCGCAGTCTCTTCGGAGGGAAATGTCGCCACGACCTTTTTCAGATGTACGCTGTACTCGTTCAGCTTCACCTCCACCAGTCTGGTGAGCCCCGGTTGACCCGCCAGACTCGATGCCGCATTCCGTTGATCGCCCTTGGCTTCGACCAATGCCTGGAAGCACATGCCCTTCAAGCGTTGCATGACCGTACTGCGATCCCATCCCAAAGTCGCGCCCGTCGCCTGTAAATCAAAGCTGTGGTCGCGAAGCACTCGCAGTAACACCTGATCGCTTTTCTTCGGATCACCATTCCCATCCGATGCCTCAGCCGCCGGCACTACGAGAACAGCCCCTGGTGCAAGAGTCGCAGGTCCCGTCAAGCGCAGATCCTCCTCAAGGATGGAGGAGCCATCCGCCAGAATCACCGCATTCTCAAGACACCGTTTCAGTTCTCGCACGTTGCCCTTCCAGGGCCAACTTGTGAGCCGATTCAACGCTCCTTGCGAAAGGACCATCTTCGTGCGACTGTTCGTCGCTGCCGCCTGCTCAATAAACTTCATCGCCAGTGTTTCAATATCGCCTTGCCGATCCCGCAACGGCGGCAGACGAAGCTCGATGCCGTGCAGCCGGTAATAGAGGTCCTCTCGAAACCACCCTTCCGCGATGCCTTGGAGGAGCTCTCGATTTGTCGCGCCTACCACACGCACATCCACCGCCACGGATTTTCGATCCCCTACTCGGGTCACCACGCCTTCCTGCAACACACGCAGCAATTTCGCCTGCAAGTCCGGACGCAAGTCGCCGATTTCATCGAGAAAAATCGTACCGTTGTGAGCCTGCAGAAAATACCCCTCATGATCGTGCACCGCACCACTGAACGAACCGCGGACATGGCCGAAGAGCTGGCTCTCGAAGAGGTCCGGAGGCACCGCCGCCATATTGACCGGCACAAACGGGCGTGCTGACCGTGCGCTCAGCCGGTGGGCAGCCTGGGCAAACAACTCTTTCCCGGTTCCCGCTTCGCCCAGTATCAGGATCGGAATCGAGGTATCAGCTGCTTTTTTGAGATCCTTCCAACAGCGCAGCAGAATCGGATCTCTCGTCAGAATACCGAACCGGGCGCACTCTTGCCGGACATCTTCCTGCTCAGCCGTTCCCGTCGCCCCACGGCCAGGCTCTACCGCCTTTACCGACGCCAGCCTCCCTTCCAGCGCTGTCACCGCCTGCCTCGTCTCGTCGGCTTCACGCTGTGCCCCCTGCAATTGCTGCTGCAATGATGCGATGGTCCGTTCAAGCGACGTTTGCTGATCGGCGCCCTGCGTCACCTCCGCCTTTACCGACGCCAGCCTCCCTTCCAGCGCTGTCACCGCCTGCCTCGTCTCGTCGGCTTCGCGCTGTGCCCCCTGCAATTGCTGCTGCAATGATGCGATGGTCCGTTCGAGCGACGTTTGCTGATCGGCGCCCTGCGTCACCTCTGCCTGCGCCGACACCAGTTTCTCTTCCAGCGCCGTCACCGTCCCTCTCGCTTCGTCAGCCTCTCGCTTCGCCCCGTGCAATTGTTGGTGCAACGACGCGATCGTCCGCTCAAGTGACGTTTGTCGATATGTGCCCTCCGCCGCGTCGGCCTTCGCCGTCACGACGTCTTCCTCCAACTGATAGGCGCGCGATTCATGCTGCGCAAGCAGCGTCTGTTTCGTCGCCAGGGCACGATGCAAGGCGAGCTGTTCCTGTTCTAAGTGGGTCACACGCAACGCGGCATGCTGTCGCGTCCAGCCGAGCGCGAGCAGCGACGCAATGCTCACGGCCACGAGGGGCGACAGGACCGGGAGCACGAGCTCGCCGAACCCCATGACCACGAACGTGACCGCCGTATAGCCTGCGCCAAGCACACCCGCCGCCACTGGTCCGCCCCATCCCGGGAGGAGCGTCACAGCAGCAGCGGCTCCCAAGCCGAGGAAGAGGGTCAGCAACCAGCCTGCTGATGTGCCGATCTGGCGCAGACCTTGCTGGGTTAAAATTGTGTTAGCGACATCAGCTAGAATAAAGCCGCCCGGCACGTTCGCTTCATACGGCGTCCAACGCTTGTCGGCCCCCAGCCAGGCATGCACCAGGATAACCAGCTTTCCCGCAAACCACTCCCGTAATCCGGCCTCATCCCCCTCCTCGATTGCATCCGACACTTGCCGAAACTCAAAGTACGGAAAGGTGTTGTCCGTGTCCGGATGTTCCCTATCCGGATAGTGCTTCGTGTGGCGAATCAGCAGTTGCCCTTGGGCATCGACCGGGGCAGAAACAGTCCGTTGGCGACCATCGGGCCAATGGGCATCGCGAAGCCGCAGCGCATCGCCTGGGACCAGTTCAATATGGTCGGGTGGCACGCGCAGGACATTCGCCGCCATCGCCACCCCCAACGCCGGCACTGCGCGATCGCCGACCGCGACGAACGTGGGCACGCGGCGATAGACCCCGTCTTCATCAGGCCAGGCAGCGATATGCCCGACCCCGGCAGCCGCCGACGCCAGCGCGAGGAACGGACCCTCCATGCGACCGGCTTGCGGAAGCGCCTGCACCACCTGGGCATCAAATGTTGGGGTCATGAGCGTGAACACATCCGAAAGCGCCAACGTGGTGGGAGGTACCGTACCTGGAGCTGGAACCGCCATGGGATACAGCACCATCCCGGCGCCGCTGGTAGCCACTAGCAAGGCGCGGTCACTTGCGCCGTCGCCGCGCTCTGGCGGGCTGGCATTGGGCATGTGGAAATCAAGCGCGATGGTTCGGGCACCGGCTCGCCCCAACGCGGCGATCACTTTGGCGAAGACTGCACGATCCCAGATCCCGGACCCAAACGCCTCCTCGCTTTCCTTCTCACGCCCGATCACCACGATCGCAGGATCGGCCTTGCCCGCACCCTGCCAACGCATCCGGAGATCGTACGTGGCCATCTCCCACGAACCAAACAGTTGCGGAAGCATCATGGTCAATCCCCAGGCCATGCTCGTCGCGAGCAGCCCCACGACGCAAATCGTCATCCACCGAGCAAACATCGAGACTCCTTCAGCACCTATACACTGTCATGTTGCGGAAGCTTGAGCCTTGGCCAATGCGCAGCGGCGCGTTGGTCGGCCGGAACAACGCACGAAACAGGCAGGATCATCAGGAGGACGGCATGAACTCAGCGCGCAACGCTTCTTCATCGTTGTCGCACCCCTCACCCGCCCCACTCAGCAATTGCGCCCAGTCTCCGGCTTTGCCCCCGGCGCCCCCAGCATGTCCGGCGGCTTGCACGGGGCCGCCGGTTTGAGCGGCTTACCGATGGGGGCGAGGCTCTCGACCTTTTCAGCCAGCGCCTTGACCGATGCTTCCACTTCCGCTGGAACAGATGGCGCCTTGCGTTTTCTGCCTAACATTTCGTCCATCTCATCGCTGGAATTCTTGGCCCGCTGACGGGTCGCCGCAAAGAGCTTCTCCTCCATGTCCTTTGTTTCCTTATAGAGCGCTTCGATCTCCTTCAGGCGCGCTTCATATTCGGCCTTATCGACCAACCCTGCGTTGTAGCGATTACAGAGTTCGACATAACGCGCGATGGTCCCGTGGACAACCTTGTCCCAGGCAACCCCTGTAGTCCGACTAAACCCGATGGAAGGGATGATGTTGAAGATAAACTGCGCGACGGTGAACGCTGCAGAGACATTCATGGATTTTGTTTCGTACACAGAACAATCCAACTTTGTCGCCGGTGGCTCGACAGCCGTTGCCGCCATCATCCCCGGTCCGATCAGCATCAGCCCAGCGAGCAGGACTGCACAGCAGGCTCGGCAATTCGTCGACATACGCCTCCACATCCAGGTATACGCTGTACCCTCCATGATGACTCCTCACCGACGCTTTCGGATTTCTTCCTGCATCTGTTCCATCTGCGACTCCAGATCATCGCTGACCTGGGCCAGCCCCCGCATAAGCCGATCCAGGCTAAAGGGCCGCACCGGCGGCAACCCTGGGCCGTTTTCTGGCGTGGCTTCGGGCTGATTTTCCAGCACGGTCGAGGGGTGCGGCTTGGTGCTCGCCCGCTCCTGCTCCACCCTGGGATCTCCGGCCTGCGGTTTCCGTCCAGCTGTCGGGGCCGATTCCGGCTGAACCGGCGCCTTCCGCCCTTCCACTACTGCCGGGATCGATTTTGCATAGGCGACTTGCACGCCCTGCTTGGCCAACCACTCTTTCGCCACGCTGGACTTCACCGCAAAGCTAATACTGGTGATGGCCAGACCGTCTTTCGCCTTTCGCGCCATGGAAGTGTTGACGCCGATCTGCTGTCCGTTCTCATCGATGAGCGGCCCACCGGAGTTGCCGCGATTGAGCCCCGTTTCCGTTTGAAAGACATGCTTGCCCGGCACATTGGTGAAATTCTCCCATTCGGCGCTGATGACTCCCGTCGTCAAACTCCACAACCCACCCTGCTCCGGATGTCCGATCGCGAGCACCCGCGAGCCGATACTGAGGGTCCCAGGATCGCCCATCGGCAACACCGGCAGGGTGGTTGACGCACCGTCCACTTTCAACAGGGCGAGATCCAGCTCCGGATCGTGCGCCACCAGCGTCGCCGGCAGGCGATGGGCCAGGTCGGTCTTCTCATTCCCCGTCACGCGATCAGGCCGCAAAAAGACCCATAGCTTTCGGTAGGGCGCCTTGGCTTCCCGGTCGAAGATCACATGCGAATTCGTCAGAACCAGGCCGGTCGAATCGATGATGGACCCAGTTCCAGACATCGCGCCGTCCTCAGAGCTAGCCACGACCAGGACCACCGCCGGGGCAGCCGTGGCGTAAATTTGGGCCGGCGTCGAGGCCCCTGCCGGAGCCGCGATGCAGAGGGACAGCGCAGTCATCACCCACCTGAGACCGAGAAAGGTCAAGAAAGTCGCGCCCCTCCGCCGTTTCATGCTGTCCTCGCCCTCTCTGTTCTTGTCCATGGTCGTACGGTCTCCCTTCCCTGGGCGCCTGCGCCTTCGTCACAACACCTCAAACTCGATCTCCTTGACGCTTCGTGCCCCCTGAGTATCCGCCACACTGATGCGCACGATGTGCTTGCCCGCTGGAATCTTCGCTTCTTTTACTTGAATCCCCGACGGGGAGACAAAATCCCGCAGCCGGTCGGTGATGTCGATGGACAAGAACTTCACCACCGAGACTTTGAGACTGTTCACATCCACCGGTCCTGTCTTTGGCACAAAGTTGATTTGGATTTCGATCGGTCCTGACGCTTTCCCGCCGTCGCTGGGCTTCAGAATTTCGATGGTCGGGCCCATGTTGCTTTCCTGCCGCCCCACATCGAGGACGCTTCCGCCGGGAGACTCAGCCGCCTGCGCCGCCGCCTCCTGCGGCGTGATGAGCCATCCATCTTGCAGAGAGGACACCGCCTCCGCCCTTCCTCCGCAGAGCAACAGGAGCGAGAGCAACGCCCCAGCAGGACCGATGCTACTTTTCAGAAGACCAATTTCTTTCCTTGTCGTCATGGTGTAGCCTCCTTCGTGCCCCCTTACAGGCGCCGTTTGCTGCTGTGCTATCGCCCACAATTGACCGTTCGCATTGCTCGCTACACGTGGTGGCCGGCTGCGGGTCTCAGTAAGACTCCGCCCCCGCAGCCATCCGTCCCCCTCAGGGTTGAGCGGCATTCCTTCCGCTAGCTCTTTTTCCGACGGTCCAACTCTAGGTTCAACTCATCGTGGGCCTTATCAGCATTCTTTCTGACGAATTCGCGCATATTGGCATCTAATTCTTGGAATTGCCCGCTGGCGGCTTTGTAGCTCCGCATAATTTCCATGAATTGTTCAATATCAAGCCGCGCCAGTGCATAGGCCTCGTTCCGCTGAGGATTCTCCCAATATTCGACGATCTGAGCCCCGACCAGCGTCGCTTCCGTCACTTGTTTGAACGTATCTTGGATATGCTGCTCCACGCTCGTCTTATCCATACTCCCTGCGGTCGTTTCGGCCATGTACTGCTTCTGAAGGCCGGCGACGTAGACCTGCAGGGTCGACGCAAGATCGTTTCGAGATTGTCCTTCCGCCGCTTTTCGGCGCAACGACGGGTTGAAGATGCCTGCGCTGTTGCCGACCCCATACAACACGCGACGCTCGCCGCTGAACGCCGCTCCTTTTTGAGTAACCCACTTTGGAAGATCCTTGACCTCCTGAATCGGCGTATCCGTCCGGGCCAGCGGACCACCCTGTTGGGCATTGTGCCCCGAACATCCACCGGCCAACGCCGCCACCGCAAATGTGCCGGTAAGCAAAACTGCCTGCATCTTCTTCATGTGCTGCCTCCTCCTGTATGTGTGATTGTCTCGTTTCCAACTCGCTCAGCTGTGCCCATCTGGAAGGCAATGCGATAGTGATTGAGCAACAGTCGTTCCAGCATCACCCTTCGAACTAACATCATGATTTTTCACGTGTTCCATAGCCGCATCGACGTCATATCCGCCCTTGATTCCGCTCTTCTCCCCACACCGCTCGGGGACCGCTCCCGCTTGACGTGGGAAATGCCGCTCCATGTCCGCTCATGATCGACTCCATCCGCGTCTACGGCGTGACAATGGTCGGGGCATTGATTCGCTTCTCAAACAGGTCGTCATACGGGCGGCTTTCTGCATCTAACACGCTCGATTCACTGGCAAGCAAGGAGAGGTTGGGTTTCAGAAGCGAGCCGTTCACCACGATTCGTTTCATACGTTCAACTGCACGGTCCCCCCCCATGGCAGCAATCCGCTGCAGCTCTTGCCGCACGTTGAGAATAGCCTTGGGAGCGTGTACCGCCGCAATGGCTGTCAATAATCGAGTTCCCGATAGTAAGGTTTGCGCCGTGTCGACCACCGCTTGTACATTGATGGCCAAGGCTCGTTGTTCCACGGTGAAGGCACTAGATTGGTTTCTGATCTGTCCCACTGCCACGCTCAACTGTTGCAACGAGCCCTGATAGGCCTTTACCGCGTCCTCATATTCCTTCTTCTCCGTCTCATACTGCCCTTCCAGTTCTTTGAGGTCCTTGGAAGGCGCATTCTCATCCCCCTTCTGCGCCGCTTCTTCCGCCGTCGCCGGATTCCCGAACGTTCGGCCCTTGTAGTCGCGAATGCGCTGCACAGACTCTTCGACATCGCGATAGGCCCTTTCGCACGTCTCCTCCCCCTGCAACGCGGCTTCTCGGAATTGGAGCAGATCCTCGCGGTTATCCGCCAGTGCCAGCACCGCATCCATCACGTTCGGATAAAAATCGGCCGGCTTGCCCTCAAACTGTGCGGTAAAAATCTCACGTTTCGGTATAAAGCCTGGATGGTAGCGAAGAAGCCGAAAAACGTTTTTATCGAATACTCGGTCATACCCCTTGCCCAATACTTTCTCCGCCAGCACCTGGACATCTTCTGGCGAGGGGGCGTTGGGGCGGTAGGTCGGCTCATACTGCAGGTCTGGTGGCGTGGTAAAAAGCCGCTGCTGCAGCTCGAGTGCGCGGCCGGTCCAGGGCGACGGCTTAAAACCTAACTTCGCAGCATACAACGTCTGCTGGCTGTAATTTTCTTGAAGGATTCGAGTGAAGCTCTGCGCATTCAGCGTGAGCGTGCCCCTCATTTCCTGAGGCCACAACGACCCTGCCGACAGCGGGAGCCCCTGCAACATCAGCTCTCCGAGTTCAACCAAACGGGCGGCTGTGTTAACTCGCTCCAACGAGGCTTCCACGGTGGGAGTCTCGTTTCCTGTCACAATGATTTCCTGCAGACAAGTCCAGCCGCACATTTCCATCTTCCACGGTTTTACCGCAACAACCATCTCGAGCCCTGCACAACCCAGCGCACCAGTTAACAAGACCAGTGCCAGCGCCACCGATGACCCAATTTTCATGATTCTTTCCCATCGCCCACGCATGGTCATCCCTCCATGATTGGTTCAGCGCAATTGGTCACACGCCACCGGACAATCCGGCGCGCTTAACCCATCGTCTCCAAATCTTTTGTCATAGTCTGATTCACCTTATCTCGACAGGCTTCCGCCGCCGCGCGATCAATCGACTGAACGTCGGCTTTGGCGTCTGCTCTGGCCTTGCACGTGACGTCGAAGGACGACACCATCCGGTCTTTCAAGCGCAACCCGCCCTTCACACGAAAGTTTCGCTGACGAAGTGTGCCGTCTACTGAGACCGTGTCTTTCTCCAAGGACACGGTCACCGCTCCGAAGATCGTGTCGGCGCGATCCTGGCAAGCAGAGGCAGCGCCATCGAGTGCACACCTTTCCAACTGCGCATCAGCCGGCACGACGGCAAAATCCTCGCGCAACACCTTTTCAAGATGTCCGACTAACAACCCGGCCATTTCGATGGAGGGAGAAGAAAGATTGAACATCATGACCCGCTGCAGTTCGACCTTATCCCGCGACAACGTCGCTAACACCCAGACCATGCAGCTACCGCGATCGAGCCATCGCTGCTTGATTTCCGCCCCTTTGAGCGTGTGTTTGGTTTTCGATTCGGCCTTGAGGAGGATTTTGAATTGTTCCTCTGGTGTACACGTGCCTTCACATCTAGTTTGGAGTAACTGTTCGTGAATCTTCACGCTGACTTCAGCAGCAAGGCTGCCTCGAGCCCCAGCTTCCGCCGCACGAATCTGCTGCTCAGGCTCCTCACTCCACCCGGCCTGCCCCACCCCGACATAGTCTTTCGTGTCTGGACGCCCGGACACCCACGGAGGCATCGGACTCTCCGGCAGAAACGCGCAGCGGTCTGCACCAGGTACGGGTCGATTCGAAGCCCTATCGGAAACAGCACTGCCGGTCGGCACACTGCACCCGGCCAGCAGGCCGGAGAGCACGAGCATGGCCACCGTTGGCAAAGGCATCGTCGTGTATGAATGAATCATCCCCACGAGAGAACTCACCCATCTGTAGAACGTTTGAGCGATACGCATCATTCGTCACTCCGGATTCTTGCCGAGACTTTGAATACTTTTCTGGTGCTGCAGCCCTTTATCCGCGCGGGCCAACTCCTCGACATACAACTCTGATCGTTTAAACTCGATGGCCTTCTGGAGGTCTTTCACGGCCGCCTCGAACTGGGCACTCGCTTCATAGGCAACCCCGCGGTTGTACCAAGCTCGATGCTCCGCAGGTTTCTCCTTGAGTTGTTTGCCAAAGGCCTCAATCGCCAGTTTCCAGTTGCCCCCTGACGCGGCGGCCACTCCGGAGTCGTGGTCTCCGTCGACGGGAAGAAACGTGCGAATTTCTTTTCGCTTGGTCGGAAGAAGGTCCTTTGCTATTCGAACGGTGGTACGGTCGACCAAGACGGCACGGACTTCATTCGGAGGGGCACCCGGCCTCGTCGTGTTCTCAGCGACAACTCCTTGATGGATCTGATCGCCTTTATACCAGGCGGAAAATTCCACATTGAGTGTGCCGGACCCCTGGCCGGGCGAGCAGGTTGCCACCATTCCCTTGATCGTAACCGTCTCCTCCGCTTCTGAGAGACCTTGGATCGCTGCTTTATAGACGCCCCCCTCGAGCACCTTCGTGTCGAGTTTCGGTTTGAACGGCCTTGCGCATTCCACAGGACCGTGGAAGTCTTCAACCTCTACCTCCTTCACCATCGCTGGAATTGGAACTTTCGATGGATACGTCACCTCAATCAACACCTGCTTCCCCGATTGGCAGGCTGCGAGAACAATGCACAATCCACTGATACCTACACCGCTCGACAAAGACCGAACGACTCGGGCCGCGCCGCCAATCACCGCCTGCGTGCTTCCTGCACCTGTTGGCATCTTCCCCTTCCTTTCTGTACGGTTGCTCCAGCTCAATGCATCACCGGCATGCAAACGAGGGTGTAGACGGTCCCTGGCTCTCCAGCCGCATGAGCCTTGTTACGTTGAACCCATTGTTCGCGGACCTGGGCTTGCTTCAACACCACATCACTCCCAAAGCCAGCTGTTTCATCGAGTCGAGTCTCGACACTTCGACTATCCCCCTCACTCCTGAGCACCAGCTCGGTCTTGACCCGTACCTCGACCGATCGCGACAACTCCGCCATGGCCGACGCCTGGCTCCTGGCGCGTGCATCCTCTGCGTAGTACGTGGGCCCACTTATCCCAATGGCACAGATTTCTTGAGTCGAGGCCGGCACGGTGTTCAGCCAAGCCGGGGCCTTCTGATCAGCCGCGCACCCGACGAGGCACAACATAGACCCCACAGTCATTGCCCGCATACCATTCACCCTGGCTGACCAATGGACCTTCGCGCCGCTAAGGGGATTACGAACTTGGTTCATCCGAACCTCAACTATCTTCGTAAATATTCGAAAGCGTCAGAATACGTAACTCGATACGCCTACACAGTAACCAGCAAGGTCTATTCCATCGCTACCGATCCGGGGAAATTACGCATGCAGGGCGTAGGCATCGATTTTCCCCAACAATTCAGTACGACCAGCGGCAACCAGCGCCCCGCATCATGCGGGGATTCTCCCCACGCGGTGCCTGGAGACCTCGCAAGGGATCTATGTGGGAACGATTCACGAATCGACATTCTCAGAGACGAGTAAAAAGCAAAATTGAATAGGCGTGAAGTGCGACTGGGAGGAAGAAGAGGTAAGAAGGATGCAGTCGTCAATCGATTTACTACCATGGGTAACTTAAGTAATCACCAACAGAAGGGCGGGATAATACGCTGGGAATTCCTCAAACTCAAGGCCTGAGAGCCAGTCGCAGGACATTTTCTTCGATACGGAATTTCCTGCCTCGTAACAATTCAGGCAGAGCAACACGGATATGATTCTGCACGCTTATGCGGAATCAGGGATGCAAAATAATGCAACCATTTCATAAGTAGTTGAGAAGTCATGAGTGAAGGAACTGCGGTCAACTTCGATCGACTCGGCCATACGTAGGTCACTCGTCGAACCGCCTAGACGAGCTATTATTTTTACGAGGGCGAGTCTAAGTACGCTCCCGTAATATCAGGATAGAGCTACAAGTAATTATCCCTGTGCAACCAAACCGACCCTGCTCGGCAAGGGTCCCTTTAGTCGCTTCCTCATGGACAAATAAGGCACAAAAAAAACCGTTCCAGCCTTAGGACTCCCCTAAAGCAGGAACGGTTTGATAGTTTTCTTCGACCAGCCTATCTCTATAGCACCGGCTGGATCCTTCTGCGCACTACGAGCAGCCGCTGGTTTCTCCGCAGCTCATGCACTTCAGGCAGGTGCCGTTGCGCACCAGCGTGAACTGTTTGCAATTCTGGCAAGGATCACCTTCGTAGCCTTTTTCTTTGGCTTCCTGACGCACCGACGTGACGGTGACGGTCTCGCGCTTCAATTCCACCTTATGCGCGACGCTGCCGTTGCCCGGTCTGTGGCTATGGCCGTTGCCGCCGTTCATTCCGTTCCGTCGCACAGGCAGATGTTCGGTGAGGATCGACGACTTGGCGAGCGCGGTCATGTCCGCCTCCTCATCCACACATTCCGGATCCTGCTCATCCTTCTTCATCGAATCCATGCGCAGGTCCTCTTCACGCACCTGTGAAAGATCGGCCCGTTCCAGATACGTGATCGCGAGTTCTCGGAAGATGTAGTCGATGATCGACGTCGCCATCTTGATACGATCGTTCAGTTTCACCGGCCCGTTCGGCTCGAAACGCGTGAACACGAAGGCTTCGACGAACTCCTCCAGCGGCACGCCATGCTGCAAACCGAGCGAAATGGCGATGGCGAAGTTGTTCATCAAGCTGCGGAAGGCGGCACCTTCCTTGTGCATGTCGAGGAAGATTTCGCCGAGCGTCCCGTCCTCATATTCGCCGGTGCGAAGATAGAGCTTGTGCCCGCCGATAATGGCCTTCTGCGTGTACCCGCTGCGTCGCGCAGGGAGCGACCGCCGCTTATGGAGGTAGCGCACCAACACGCGTTCAGCCACTTTCTCAGCCACGGTCATGACGCTGGGCGACGCATCCGCACCCTTGCCGCTGTCAGACGAGGCATTGAGTGGTTGGCTCAGCTTCGACCCGTCGCGATAGAGGGCCACGGCCTTGACCATGCTCTTCCATGCGAACAAGTACGCCGCCTTCACATCGTCCAGCGAGGCATCGGCCGGCATGTTGATCGTCTTGCTGATCGCGCCGCTGATGAACGGTTGCGCCGCCGCCATCATGCGGATATGTGCATCGACGGCGATATATCGCTGACCGATCCGTCCGCAACGATTGGCACAATCGAAAATCGGTAAGTGCTCAAGTTTGAGATGGGGCGCACCCTCGACCGTCATGGTGCCGCAGCAATAGTCGTTCGCGGCCGCCACTTCTTCTTGGGTAAAGCCCAGGTGCTTGAGCATATTAAACGTCGGGTCCGCCAGCTGCGCCTCGCTGATGCCGAGATTCTGCCGGCAGAAGTCTTCGCCCAGCGTATATTTATTAAAGACAAACTGGATTTCGAACGCCTGCGCCAACGAGGCTTCCAGCCGCTCCAGTCCCGCATCGTCGAAACCCTTTTGGCGCAACACATCGTGATTGATGAAGGGCGCGCCTTGTAAGGTTTGATGGCCCGCGCAATAGGCCCCGATGTCCCGGATCTGGGCATCGGTATACCCAAGCGCCTGCAAGGCCGGCGGCAAACTCTGGTTGATGATCTTGAAGTACCCGCCGCCCGCCAGTTTTTTGAACTTGACCAGGGCGAAATCCGGTTCGATGCCGGTGGTGTCACAATCCATGACCAGTCCGATGGTGCCGGTCGGGGCGATGACGGTCACCTGCGCGTTGCGGAACCCATAGGCCGTGCCCAATTCCAAGGCACGATCCCAGGCACGCCGCGCCGCGAGCAACATGGCCGGCGGGCAATGTTCCGGCTGAATCGAGGTCGGCAGAATCGTGAGGCCTTCGTACTCCTCGTGCGTCGAGCTGTACGCCGCCCGTCGGTGATTACGGATGACGCGCAACATCGATTCACGGTTCCGATTGTAGCCTGGGAACGGACCGATTTCCGCCGCCATTTCCGCCGACGTCGCGTAGGACTCGCCGGTCATGATCGCCGTGAGCGCGCCGCAGATCGCCGTCGCCTTCGGTGAATCGTAGGGAATGCTTTGCTTCATGAGAATGGTGCCGAGGTTGGCATACCCCAATCCCAGCGTCCGGTACTCATAACTCTTCTGCGCGATGGCGCGGCTGGGGAAGGAGGCCATCAACACGCTGATTTCCAGCGCCACGGTCCACAAACGCACGGCATGGCGGAACGAATCCAGGTCAAACTCCCCTTCCACATTAAAAAACTTGGACAGGTTCAACGACGCAAGATTGCAGGCCGTGTCGTCCAGGAACATGTATTCGGAACAGGGATTGGAGGCGTTGATCCGTCCGTCTTCCGGACAGGTGTGCCATTCATTGATCGTCGTATCGTACTGGGTTCCGGGATCGGCGCAGATCCAGGCCGCCCAGGCGATCTTGTCCCAGAGGTCCCGGGCCTTGACCGTCTTGCTGATCTTCCCGTCGATCCGGCGCCGCAATTCCCAATTGCCGTCCTGCTCCAATGCGTCGAAGAAGCCGTTCGGAATACGCACGCTGTTGTTGGAGTTTTGCCCCGAGACCGTCTGGTAGGCCTTACCGTCCCAGTTGGTGTCGTATTCATGGAACACAAAATGGGTGTAGCCCTGTTTCGCATAATCGAACATGCGATGGATATAGGCCTCCGGCACCATATCGCGCCGGGCCGCCGTTACGGCATCCCGCAGCAACTGATTCTTCTTCATGTCCAGTTCGACCTGGCCCAATCCCTGCGCATCGACCAACAGACAGGCCTTGAGCACGGCATTCAGCCGTTGCGCGCAAATCTTGGAGCCGGTGACCATGGCGGCCACCTTCTGCTCTTCAACCACTTTCCAGTCGATGAACTCTTCGATATCCGGATGGTCGAGGTCCAAGCAGACCATCTTGGCTGCGCGCCTGGTCGTTCCGCCGGACTTGATGGCCCCGGCCGCACGATCACCGATCTTCAGGAACGACATGAGGCCGGATGAGCGGCCGCCGCCCGACAACGATTCGCCGTCTCCGCGTAACCGCGAGAAGTTGGTACCGGTGCCGGACCCGTACTTGAAGAGCCGTGCCTCACGGACCCAGAGGTCCATGATGCCGTTCTCGTTCACCAGGTCGTCTTCGATCGATTGGATAAAGCAGGCATGCGGCTGCGGATGCTCAAAGGCATTGGTCGCCCGAACCACCTCGCCCAGCTTCGGATCGACATAGAAGTGCCCCTGCGCCGGCCCCGAGAGTCCGTAGGCATAGTGCAGCCCCGTATTGAACCACTGGGGGCTGTTGGGGGCGGCCATTTGGTAGGCCAGCATGTAGCACATCTCGTCGTAGAACGCGGTCGCATCGTCCGGCGTTTTGAAATAGCCGTGGTTTTTGCCCCAGAAGGTCCAGCAACCGGCCATCCGGTTGAACACCTGACGGGAGTCGCGCTCCCCACCCAGCACGGGCTTGCCTGCGGCGTCCACCACCGGCGTGCCGTCTTCATGGACTTGCGGGACTCCGGCCTTCCGGAAGTACTTTTGCGCCAGAATATCGATCGCCAGCTGCGTCCAATGTTCTGGGATGTCGATATGGTCTAATTTAAACACGGTCGATCCGTCGGGATTGCGGATCTCCGAGGAACGTTTTACGAACGCAAGACCCTCATAGGGGCTCTGCCCACGCTTGGTGAATCTTCGTTCAATCCTCACTGATTCCTCCTTCAAAAGATGCGTCGCGTTCGGTGAAAAGAACGGTCGGCCATGATGTATCGAGGGGTGATGGGAAAAGAGGGGTGAGCATCGGAGTTAATCCCTTCCAAAACCTCTTCCACAACCGCATTGCATACTAGATATAGCGATACCCATTTTTTGTCAAACAAAATGTTGTGGCACACCTGTGATTAGTGGGGATAAGCTGGTGATAGCGTTGGCGCTAGATTTGGAGCCGCTTTTGTTCATTTTTCGAATGGTTATCCACAGCTAAAACAGGGTTGTGGAAGGCGGGGGCGTGCAGGGAGGAAAGATTTTTTTTGGCACAGGCTAAAAAGCCAGCCGACCGACCTTCAATGTCGCCTCCTCGACCCCCCGTAACGGCACAAATTGACCGGCCACACCCAGCACCAAGACCGGTTGGTCCAACACGTTCGTTTCGAACAGACTCAGCAGGCCCCAGTTATTCCTGGTGGTGTTCGGCCGGACAACACCCTCCACGAGTTTCGGTCCTTGCGCGCGAAACACGGCTTTGATGAGGTCGCGATCATGACGCGGCCCGGCCTGGTCCATCTTTTCGATTTCGGCCAGCAGGCGGGCTTCGACAAAATGCACATAGGCATCCATCGTGGGATTGGTCGCCGCCAACCCCACGGCAACCAGCAAACCTCCCACCAACCCAGCCAGCGTCAGGTTACTCATCGCTCCCCTATGTCGAACCCCCTGCGAACATGGGCCATCGCTACCAGGCCCTGATGGTTTGACAGATGGAACCCAGTGCGTTTAGCTTACGCCCGATTTCCAAAGAATGGAACACTCGCCACGACTTGAGAACTGCCTCGGCGGACTTTGGTCTCAGGCGTTTCCCGACGGCATGCATGAAGAGTCCGGACTGACTGATTCACTCGCATTGGTTCGACGAGAACAGAAGGAGCGACTATGTTCGTATGGAGTAAACGCCTGGTGACCGGCCTCCTGGCAGGGTTCGTCCTGCTGATCGGAATTTTCCTCATTCAAGGAGAGCCGGAGTCGGCCAGCGGATTGAAGATTCACACCACGCGCTGGATGGCCGTGAATTACATCGGCCTGCTCGTGTGGGTCTTTATCTGGATGTTCGATCAGGCCCGTGTGCGGGGAAAAAACGTGCTGCTCTGGCTGCTGCCCTTCGTGCTGGCACCGTTACCGACACTGATGCTGTTTGTGTTGTTTCTACAGAGGAAGCTGAAGTCCTAGGATCTCGTGACAAGGCAAGAATGGCAGCAGCGCCAATTTCCCTCTCGAAATCAGCGGGCGATTGACTCTGAGAAGTGGATACTCCACTAAGCCTCTCTTCAATGTTGCCGTTGGGGAAAAGCTACCGCACGCGCACCCGCCCCGGCCGTCAGCAAGACAGGCTAGCCTCACCTCTACCTTCGCTCGGCTCTGCATGCTGCGTGACCGGCTTTCGGAGGTACCACAACAACCAGAGCCCCGGCAGTGCGGCGAGGAAGGTCACGAAGAAGAACGGCCCCCACCCGGCCGCCCCCACCAACTTCGCGGCGGGCCAGCCGAGGAACACGCGCCCGAGGGCTTCAACGGAAGAGAGCAAGGCGAACTGTGTGGCCGTGTAGCGATGATTGCAGAGCGACATGACCAGCGCTACGAAAGCCGCCGTGCCCATGCCGCCGGTCAGGTTTTCGAATCCGACGGCAAAGGCCATCACCGCATAACTCTTCCCCGCCCAGGCCAGCCACAAAAACGACAGGTTCGACAATGCCTGCAACAGCCCGAAGACCATCAACGAGCGAAAGAGTCCTAACTGCGGCATCAGTCCTCCGCCGATGAACGCGCCAAGAATCGTCGCGCCGATGCCGAAGGCCCGGACCAGGCCGATGTCTTCCGACGTAAACTCCATCCCCCGCAACAGGAACGACGTGGTCAACGCGCCGGCAAACGCATCGCCCAGTTTATAGAGCACGATCAATCCCAGCAGCGCCGGCGCCATAGGACGCGACAGAAACTCGGACAGGGGACCCCAGACCGCCTCCGCCATCGACTGCGGCGCGGCCCTGGCCGCCTCCGGTTCGGGGATCATAAGAATGGTCACGATGCCCAGCGCCATCAACCCGGCCATGCAGAGATAGGCCGAGGACCATCCCAGGCGGGCCGCGACGATCAAGGCCAGCGATCCGGATGCAATCATCGCAATGCGATACCCCATCACCCAAGTGGCCGCTCCCAACCCCCGCTCATCCGGTTTCAGGAAGTCGGTGCGGTAGGCATCGAAGACGATATCTTGCGACGCGGAGAGAAAGGCAACACCCAACGCCAATGCGGCAAAGATCTCGGCGCCGGCACTTGGACCGATGAAGGCCATGACCATCAACGCCAGCGCAAGGCTGGTCTGCGTGACGATCATCCAGCCACGGCGGTGCCCGAGCCAGGGCGGCACGATGCGGTCCATGACCGGCGCCCACAGAAATTTCAACGTATAGGGAAGACCGACGTAGGCGAACAGGCCGATGGTCGTCAGATCCAGACCGGCTTCCGTGAGCCAAGCCTGCAGCGTTCCACCAGTGAGGGCCAGCGGCAGGCCCGAGGCGAAGCCCAGGGGCAGCATGATGCCGAGTCGCGGAGTAAAGACAGCGCGCAGAGTTGCTCTGTTCATGAGAGTGAGGGAGACCGGGAGATCACGAGGTGCAGCATACCACTGCGGCGCTGCTCTTGCGCATCAGAATCGTGAATACTTCGGGAGACGTCCGGGATGGACTCGGCCGCTCCCCGACCGCCGGAACGCCGGTTCTCGTCTGCCGCATTTCGCGAACTTCACACGCAGTATTTCAGGGGAGGCTTTTGCAGTACTGAACTGGTATAAGAAACCATTATGGTGAGGAACGACATGACCACGACCAGCTTAGGCCTCTCTTGGGACTCTCGGTACTTTGAGCTTCAGCCGACGGAACTGGCGATCGCCGGAGTCGCGGCGATCCTGGTCGTAGGGGCTATCTTGTATGTGCTGCTCAAGGTCTTGCGAAGCCGGCCTATCAAGTTCCTCGGGATGGCGCTGCTGGTTTCAGTGGCAGCCCTGGTCGGGTGGCAAGTCCTGGATCAACGTCAGCAGGATGAACGCACGCGCGTGTCTGGAATCTGGAGTCGCACGTTCGAAAACAGCGACATCAAAGACTTCGAATCCTGCGTCGCAAACCGGACACCCAGAAATGTCGGGGCCCAGTACCGCGTCGAAGTGGTGACGGAATGCGGTGACGTGGCCAAGGCCATCAAGGAGGGACTGGAAGCCCGGTGAGCGAGCGGCAGGATAGTAACGATGCGAGCTCTCAGCGCCGGCACGACTAGCGCGACTGCGGATCGGTCCTGAGATAGACAAACCAGTAGACCAGCGCGACCAGCACCGTCCCGCCGACGATATTGCCAAGCGTCACCAGTATCAGATTCGTCACGGCATCGATCATGGACAGGGGCGTCGATCCGGCTTGGGCCAGCGCGATGCCCAGCGGCAGGAAAAACATGTTGGCCACGGAATGTTCAAACCCACAGGCCACGAAGGCCGTGATCGGGAATACGATGGCCAGGATCTTATCCGCCACACTCCGCGCGCCCATGCACAACCAGACCGCGAGACAGACCAGCACGTTGCACAGGATTCCGCGCGCGAAGGCCGAGACCGGATCCAGCGCGATTTTGCTGCGGGCGATCTGCACCATCGTCTCCCCGACCGCCCCATCCGCCAATGTCTGCACCCCGGCGAGCAGGACCAAGACAGCTGTCCCGCCGGCGCCGAGCAGGTTACCCAGATAGACCCACAGCCAATTCCTCACCACCTGCCGCGTCTGCACACAACCGACGGCCCAGGCCATGGCGATCAGGTTATTCCCGGTGAAGAGCTCCGCGCCCCCCACGACCACCAGCACAAGCCCCAGACTGAACGCCACACCACCGGCCACGCGCAACAATCCGAACGGGAGCGCCGGTACGCTGTTCCCGGACGTGATCGTGACGGTGTAGAAGAGCGCGCCTAACGAAATAAACGCGCCGGCCAACACCGCCAACGCCATCATGGTCCGCACAGGAGTGGTGACCTTCGCGAGCCCGACGTGACAGACTCGCGCGGCAATTTCAGGCGGCGGATACGCGTCGGCAACAGGATTGGTTGCAGCAGGCGTGGGCTCTGCGGTCATGTGATCAACATCACATGCATGGGGGTGGAGGGAGTTCCTGCCGGCAAGACTTTCTCGATTCTCACCGTCGAGACCTTATACTCCGGGCATTTCGAACTCTCATCCGCGCTGGAGGACAGCAACACGTTCAGATCCGTGTCGGGGAAGTGAAAACTCGTGAACAGCTCCCCCGGCTGTACCCGGTCACTGACCAGGACAGGCAATCTGGCTTCACCACGCGCGCTCAACAGCCGGACGGTTTCGCCTTCGTGCAGATCCAGCCGCGCCGCGTCGGATGCGTGCATTTCCAATACATCGGTATCGACGACCTGCATGATCTCCGTTCGTCTGGTCTGTGCGCCGCAATTGTAATGCTGCAGGATACGCCCGGTGATCAGCACCAGGGGATAACTCTCGGTGGGCGTCTCTCCAGGCGGCAGATAATCGACCGCCACAAACTGCGCTTGGCCTTTCGGGAATGAACGCTCGTGCATCAACGAGGTGCCGGGATGCTCCTTTGCCGGTACCGGCCACTGCAGCCCTTCCGGCGCCTCCAGGCGATCATACGTCACCCCGGCAAACATCGGCGCCAGTTGCGCAATCTCATCCATGATGGCGGACGGATGTCCGTACCACATGGGATACCCCATCCGCGCCGACACTTCACACACCACCTGCCAATCCGGCAGAACGCCGCTCGGTGGTTCCACCGCTTTCCTGATGCGCTGGATACGCCGCTCCAAATTGGTGAATGTCCCGTCTTTCTCCAGGAAGGAGGCGCCCGGAATCACCAGGTGGGCGAGTTTGGCCGTCTCGCTGAGAAACAGATCCTGCACGATGAGGAATTCCAGATTCTTGAGCGCCGCATGGACCTTTTTCAGATTGGGATCCGTCTGGGCCACGTCATACCCGATGATCCAGAGGCTCTTGAGTGTGCCGGCTAACGCCGCATCCCACATGTCCGGCGTCTTCATGCCACGGACCGTCGGCAGGGGTCTCCCGGTCACAGCCAGATGCGCCGCCGCCAGTTCGGGGTTGTCGAAGGGTTGATAACCGGCAAAATAGGTCGGAAGAGATCCGACATCGCATGCGCCCTGCACATTGTTCTGCCCGCGTAACGGGTTGATCCCGGTGCCGGGTTTCCCGATATTGCCGGTGGCCAGCGCCAGGTTCACCAGCGCCATCACCCCATGGCTGCCCCAGCGATGTTCGGTCATGCCAAGGCCATGCACCGCCATCGAGCCGCCGCTCCTGGCATACCGACGCGCCGCCTCGGCAATCACATGAGGGGGGACTCCGGTCAGCTTCGAAGTGGTCTCCGGCGTGCAGGACTCGACCACCTGCACCCATTCGTCAAAGCCCTGGGTGCGCGCGCGCACAAAATCCTGATCGATCAGCCCTTCCTTCACCATGATGTGCCCGAGTCCGTTCAACAGGGCGACGTTGGTGCCGGGATGTAGTTGCAAGTGAAGATCCGCGAGGCGGGCGAGTTCGGTGCGCCGTGGATCGATCACGATCAACGCGGCGCCGCGCCGGACCGCCTGTTTGATACGCGCGCCGATCACCGGATGCGATTCCGTAGGATTGGCCCCGACCACCAGGATCAACTTCGCCAGATCCAGATCGTGAATGGAATTGGTCGCAGCCGAGGCGCCGATCGTTTCCATCATGCCGGTGACGGTCGCGCTGTGGCAGACCCGTGCGCAGTTATCGATATGATTGCTGCCGACCACGCAGCGCATGAATTTGCCGAACAGATAGTTTTCTTCGTTCGTTCCGCGGCTCGATGAAATCGTCGCCAGGGCATCCGGTCCGTAGCGGTCTTTCAAGCCTGTCCACTCGTGCGCGATCCGATCCAGCGCGGCCGGCCAGGAAATCTCCACCCACTTGTCGCCCTGCCGGAGTAACGGTGCACGCAACCGGTCCGACGCGTAGTTGTACGTCCAACCGAATCGCCCCTTCATACAGGCATGACCTTGATTCGAGGGGCCATCATCCGCCGGCACCATACTCACGACTGTGCCGTCGCGCACTCCGGCGTCGAAAGTACAACCGACACCGCAATAGGCGCACGTGGTACGCACGGTCCGTTCGGGCGGCCCCTGCTCAGCGACAGTTTTTTCCATCAGGGCGCCGGTGGGACATTCTTTCACGCAGGCGCCGCAGGAAACGCAGTTCGAAGACGCAAACCCGGCCGCCTCCCCGATCAACGTCGCCGCCCCTGCGACCGGCCTGCTGGCAAAGCCGCGATGGAGCATCGTCAACGCATGGGTGCCTTGAATTTCATCACAGGCGCGGACACAGCGGGCGCAGGAGATACAGGCGGCATTGTCAAAGGTGAAAAATGGATTGGATCGATCGACGACATCCTGCCGGTGGGAAGGCTGTGGATACCGGACTTGCCGGAGTCCCAACGACTTGGCCAACCATTGCAAGGATTCCGGAACCCGCTCTCCTGCCGGTTGCTCGGACAGATAGAGTTCGACGATGTTCCGCCGGAGCCGATTCAACCGCTCGCTCTCAGTGCGGACGACCATGCCCTCGCGCACCGGAGTCGTGCAGGAGGCCGGGAAGCCACTCTGGCCGTCAACCTCGCAGAGACAGAGCCTGCACGAGCCGAACGGCGCGAGGTGGTCCGATGAACAGAGCCCGGGAATCGCCATCCCGGCCTTTTTCGCCGCGCCATAGATCGTGTCGCCCGGCGCGGCCACCACCGGATGCCCGTTAATTTCCAGCTTCACCTGGGTGACTCCGTATCTCGTCGTTCGTCTCTCGTAGCTCGTCCACAGCGCTTCACGAGATGCGTTTCATCTTTCCTATTTGACGTTTCACGTAGCCCGTTTCACGTCCTCAGCTTGCTTCGAAACTCGGCGGAGAAATGTTCGATCGCCGTCAGCACCGGATAGGGCGCGCGTCCGCCGAGAGCGCAGAGACTGGCGACCTTCATGGTGTCGCCCAAATCGTGCAACAGCGCCAAGTCCTCAATGGTGCCGCTCCCGGCTTGAATCCGTTCGAGAATTTCACGGCCCCGCACCGATCCAATCCGACAGGGCGTACATTTCCCACAGGACTCGTCGGCGGTAAACGCCATGAAATGCCGCGCCAGATCCACCATGTCGGTTTCGTGGTCGTAGACGACGATGCCGCCGTGCCCCAGCACCGCGCCCGCCTTTGCAAAGGCGTCGTAACAAATCGGAATGTCCATCTGAGAGGCCGGAAAGAGACTTCCGAGTGGTCCCCCGACCTGCACAGCCTTGAAGCGCGATCCTGGCGCCATGCCTCCCCCGAACTGTTCCAGTACCTGATGCAGGCTCAACCCGAACGGCACCTCGACCAACCCCGGATGTTTCACCCGCCCGCCGAGCTGCAACGCCATGGTGCCTCGCGACTGTTCCGTGCCGAGCGCCGCGTGCCAGGCGCCGCCACGGGAGAGAATATTGGGAATCGTCGCAAAGGTCAGTACATTGCTCACGATGGTCGGTCGTCCATACAATCCGGACTGCGCCGGATAAGGAGGCCTCGCGCGCACCACGCCCCTCTTGCCTTCGAGCGATTCCAGGAGCGCCGTCTCCTCCCCGCAGACATACGAACCGGCACCTTGCACAACTTCGATCGGAAAGGGTTCACCGTCAAACTCCAGCAACTCCGCTTCGTCGGCCTTCTGGATGGCTGCTCGCAACGTCTTCGCCGCCGCAGGGTATTCCTGCCGGCAGTACACATATCCCCGGCCTGCCCCGATCGCCCTGGCACAAATCAACATGCCCTCCAGCAGTCGGAACGGATCGCCCTCCAGAATCATCCGGTCGCAGTAGGTTCCGGCGTCCCCTTCGTCGGCATTGGCAACCACATACTTCTCGTCGGCTTTCGCCTGCTGTGCGACTTTCCACTTATTCCAGACAGGAAACGCCGCGCCGCCGCGGCCGCGCAACTGCGAGACCCGCAGTTCTTCGATGATCGCATCGGGGGTGATTCGCAAGGCCGCTTCCAGCCCGGCGAGGCCGCCGCGCGTTTGATATTCATCGAGCGCCAATGGCTCCGTCTCGCCAAAGTTGGCAAACGTGAACCGGGTTTGGTGAGCAAGAAATGGAATGGAGTCCACCGGCGTGCCATCGGCTCCGGTGAGAATGCGCGGGAGATCCTGGGCTGTGACATTGAACCAGGCGACGCGGCCGGCGGGACTGTCTCGCTCCACCATCGGTTCAAGAAAAAATGCGCCCCGCGAGGAGATGCGAATGAGTTGCACCTCGGGATGTTCCGACCAGGCATCGGCCAGCGCACCCGCTCCTGCGGCCCGTGCCGACGTATCGTTGGACAGGTAGAGCCTGGTGACCGTACTCATGCTACTTGTACCGCTCCAGCAATGTATCGAGCTGCGAGGGCAGCAGGCGACCGTGGAGGTCACGGTCGATCATGACCGAAGGAGAAACCGCGCAGTTTCCGGCACAGGACATGGTCTCGAGAGTAAATGTTCCGCCCGCCGCAGTTTCGCCCACGTCCACACGGAGGCGATCCTGTAACTCCCGCAGCAACCGTCCGCAGCCGCTGGCGTAGCACGATTCTCCCATGCACACACGGATGAGGTGCCGGCCCGGAACCCTTACGCGCAGATCGGGGTAATAGGAAAGGACACCGGCAACTTGCGCAGTGGTGACACCAAGAATATGGGCGATTACTGGCACCGCCTCGATCGGCACATACCCGAGTCGTTCCTGCAGCTCCAGCAGAGCCTTGAGAATATTGGGCGGCTCACTCCGAACCTGGTGGAGGATCGCTTTCACCTGCTCATGCATAGCTGCGTTCGGTCCAGGCATTTCGTCTCTCGTCGCTCGTATCTCAACGCGGAACGGGAGCCAATAGCGTATTGCTTATGGCGTATAGTTGGGACCGACGGCAAGCCGCGGCGTTCTGCCTTCATCCATTAGCCATACGCTCTTCATTCCTGCCATCAGCTATGCGCTCGGAGCCTGCTAAGATACGCGTCACGAACACTTCTCAGCTAAGCCCCACGTGTACACGAAGCTTATTGTAATCGAACGACTTGGCGCCGCTCCGCAGCTTGCCGAAATCGTTCCGTTCCATCTCGTCGATGAGTTCCGCCACCCGGGTGCGCCCCTCCGGGGTCCTCATCAGATGGCGAGGCGTCTCACCACTGAGCGCAGGAGACTCGCGGTCCGCCCAGTCCAGATAGACGGTTTCCAGGAAAGTATTCACGAGCGTCCGATCTTCTTCATCCGTGACCACCACCGTCAACGGCTCTGCGGCGGACAATTCCGCCTGCGTCACCTGGCGCATAGGCGGTTGACTCGCCTCGCCACGGAAATGCAGCGAAAATCCGAAGATGGCCGCCAAACTATGTTTGATGGCGTCGAGCCGATCCCGCGAGTCACATTCGAGAAACAGTTCCGTCGCCGTGACGGTCACCCTGGCTGTCGGATTTCCTCGCGCCACGGCCTCGTGGCTTTCCTGGACGAACTGCCGGAGCTTTCCGATATTCGTGCCACCTGCGGAAGAAATCGGAGTCTGCTCTTTCCACCCCTCTAACTCAGCCATCGCTCCGGCAATAAACGTGAACTCATGATGTTCATACAGCGCCAGAACGTAGAAATGAGGCGCGCCCGCACTGGTCCGATACTGAATTTCGCTCACCGCCTCGACCAGCGCCGCCAGACGCATGCGCGCAAAATTCCGCAGGAGCAGGTGCCCGAACCGCTTGGCGAATTCCGGCCAGTCCCCCAGCTCGAACGAACCACCGACAACCTCCATCTCGCGACGTTCTTCACCGGTTGTCTCGTACAATGCCTTGGCATCCTCCGCCGACAACATCAAGACCGGACCCGCCGGCACCGCGAGTAGACTTTCAGGATCACCCGGTTCCCGAACGAGCCTGGTGAGCAACACCTGTCCGATTTCTACGTCCTGTCCCAAGCTGTTTGCCGGAACCTCATACACGCGCCCGTTTCCGATCGACCGGACCCTGTGGCGCTGCGTTCCGATCTCCTGCGGCAGCCATTCGACAAGATCCATGTAGGAATGTTTGAGCGGATCCAGCCAGACACGCTCTTCCTCAGGAATATGTTCGGTGATGACATCTCGCAGTTGTTCAATCAACGTCAGCTGGCCGTCTTCCGGGTAGAAGTCTGCATAGAGCAACAGATCGGCCAACTCGACTTCTTCCGGCAACGGCGCCAACGGAGCTTGGCTCCCCAGTTCGACATACACCTGCAATGCGCGTCCGAAGGCAATCCGGCGTTGTTGCGCAAAACCCGGCGTCATCGACAGGCGATCAAGCCGCATCAGGATGATCTCTAACTCTTTGGTGACCGGCACCGACCGACCGGCGACCCGTTCATTCGCGAGCTTCATGAATTTCCTCCATGACGGCCGCTTCGGCATCCAACCAATCCTGAAGCGCATATCCTTCGCGACACCCGCGCTCCCGCCACAACTCGAATGCTTTCTGTGCGATTCGTTCCCACATTCCTTCCGGCAGCTCGATCGGATTCGTCACGGACGGTCTGCCACTCCGCGCCTTGGATCGTGGAGCAGACGGCTTTTTCGCTTTAGGCTTCATAGGGTGAATTCCATTTCGACAGGCCTTCGGTTATGTGTCTCCGAGCGGAACGACACGTTGATAATTCGTACCGAAATCGAACTGGCGTACCGTGAGAACCGGACAGGGCGCGTGGCGCAGCATCGCGCCGGCCAGGCTGCCGACAAGGACATGGGAGAGACCACGCCGTCCATGTGTTCCCATGATCATCAGATCGTACTTCTGCTGGGTGACGTACGACGCAATCGAATCGGCGGGAAGGCCCGGCTTGAGGACATGGTCGGCTTGGACGCGCTGTGACTGCAAACAGGCGGCCATCACCGTGAGGCGGTTCTCCAGATACGCCCGCTGATCCTTCCACTCCTTCACATGACTCAAACTGAAATCCAATCCATAGGTGACCGGTTCCAGCGCATGCAAGATCGTAATCGACGCTCCGAACGGTTTGGCAAATTGCGCGGCATATTCCAACGCATCCATCGAACAGGCTGAGAAATCGATGGGCACCACGATTCGTTTGATGCTCGCGATCGCGCCAGGCGTCGTGCCGCCCTTCTCGACCTTCACCGCCAGGACCGGACAGGGCACCATACGCACGACCCGTTCCGCCGTGCTGCCGATCAGGACATGCTCTAATCCGGTGCGCCCATGTGTACCGACCACCAGCAAATCCGCCCCGATGCTTTCAGCGACCGTCTGGACCGCCTGACTCGGAATGCCGGTTTCAATGCGCACCGTGACCGGTTGCCCGGCGGCCTTGGCTCTCGCCTCCACAGCCGCCAACTGACGGCTGGCCTCGGCACGCAGGTGATCCAGATACATCTTATTGACGGTATAGTCCGGATCCATCCCCGGATAGAGTTCCAGGACCGTCATCACACAGAGCTCGGCCCTCCACGCCGACGCCATGGTCAAGGCATACCCCATGGCCCGGTCCGCGCAGGCCGAAAAATCCGTGGCGAAGAGCACGCGCTTGATCAAGGACATGGCTTACACCGCCTCAACATTCAGCAACAACAGTTCGCCCTTCATGTTCGGATGGATCGAACAACGGAACTCATGCCGGCCCGGCCGCTCCATGGTGAATCGAATGACGGCCTCCTTTTTCGGATCCAAAAACACTCCGCCGATGTGCTTGCCGTACGATATGACTCCGCCGGATTCGACGCGTGTGGGGATGCCCTCGAACATGGTGGACCCGAAATCGTGGCGCTCCTGATCCTGGTTGACGATGGCAATGACCGTCGCCACTCCCAACCGCAGCGGAACCTGCTTGGTGACAAACACGGAATCCTTGATCGTGACTTCGATCCGCTGCTCCGCTTGTGCACCGCCCTGCGAACACAGGGCCAGCACAAAAC